>NZ_CAWMFQ010000287.1:7759-16784 GCF_963866995.1 Aeromonas sp. ZOR0002
CATCGATCTCGCCATCCGGCGCAACGACTTCCAGTGGCCTGCCGAGCTCTACAACCAGTTGTTGTTCGAAGAGCGGACCGGCCCTGTCTGCCCGCCGGGCAAGGTGGCGCACTTTTTTGAACCCAGGGGGGATGTGCAGGCCCTCAGACCAACGGCCCCCCGCCTGCACACCAAGACCCGTCCGGGCGCCTGGCTGGAGTGGCAGCAGCACGCAGGCATGCCCGCCGACGAGGAGGTGCCGGGTCAGACCTTCGAGCACTTCTATTTCAGCCTGCAGGCGGCAGTCGCCGGGCTGGGAGTCGCCATCGGCCCCTACCGCCAGGTGTGCGACGATATCGAGGCCGGTCTGCTGGTGGCACCGCTCGGCTTCGTCCCCGACGGCACCGGCTATCACCTGCTCGCCCCCGCCCCTCCCGAACCCGGCAGCCCCCACGACATCCTGGTGAACTGGCTGCACAGCCTGGTGGGCGCGGCCTAGCCCTGGGCGGTGCGCCCGGCGGCGACCTGTATCTCTCCCGCAGTCAGCTCCCGGCAGAACTGGCGTATCGGCATGGGGCGGGCAAACAGGTATCCCTGCAGATACTGGACCCCCTTGCCTCTCAGATAGGCGGCCTGCTGCTCCGTCTCCACCCCTTCGGCCACCAGGGACAACCCCAGCCGTCCCCCGAGGTCGATGACGTTGTCCACGATGTGCTCGGAGAGGGACTCCGTCCCGATACGGCCGATGAAGGAGCGGTCGATCTTGAGATAGTCCACGTGGAATTGCTGCAGATAGATGAGGCTGGAGTGGCCGGTGCCAAAGTCATCGATGGCGAGCTGCACCCCCATCTCGTCGAGCTGGCGAAACAGGGAGAGGGTCTGCGGGCTGGTCACCAGCAGCTCCCGCTCCGTGAGCTCCAGCACCAGCACCACCCGTCCCGGCACGAAGTGGCCGAGGAAGTCGCGGCACTCCGCCACCAGGGAGAGGTCCCGGCAGTGGATGGCACTGATGTTGAAGCTGATGTGAAATGCCTCGGGCAGCTGCTCCTGTACCGGGTGGAGTGTCTTGGCCACCGTCTTCATCAGGTTGACCGTCATGGGCACGATCAGGCCAGACTCTTCCGCCTGGGGGATGAAGAGATCGGGGCGGATCAGCCCCTCGGTGGCATGTTGCCAGCGCATCAGTACCTCGGCTCCCACCATCTTGCCGCCCTTGCTGGCGATCAGCGGTTGCAGATAGGGGACAAATTCCCTGGCTCGCAGCCCGCGTCTCAGCTCGTCCGTCAGGGCCCCAGGCCGCCCAAGCAGCCACCACACCAGCAGTGAGAGCACCAGCGAACTGGCTCCCAGCCAGATCAGTTGCAGATGGCGAGCCTCCCACAGGGCACGCCAGTAGATCGGCATGGCATAACCGGCGTGGATGGTGAAGGGGTAACGCTGGGAGGCGAGTATCAGGGCAAACTTGCTGTGCAGTTTCGGCGGATCGCTTTGGAAGTGGCCGGACTCATCGAGCCAGGCGGACCCCACCTGCAAGAACAGCTCGCTGGGATCGCTGCTCAGGGTGAGCATGAAACTGAGCTGGCTGCTGTCAATGGCGCTCAGTGCCGCATCACGCCCCCGCTCCTGACGCACCACCAGCAAGGGGTGATTCTTGCGCACCAGGTTGCCGCTCATCAGCAGCAACTTGCGATCCGTGTAGCGGGAGCCGTCATCCACTTCCCTGGCAGGCCCGAACAGCGAGGTGCAGTTGATGATCCCCTGTCGCACCAGATTGATGGAGCGCAGGAAAGGCTCCAGCGCCACCCGCTTGCGCAGCAGCAACAGGTTGTCGCTGCAAGGTCGACCGGCCAGCGGCAATACCTCGAGGTTGGCCCGCTCGGCCTGATCCAGCATGCGCTCCAGCAAGGTTCTGGCCTTGCTGGCTGACGCGCTGGCATCGTTCTTCAGCTCCTGCTCGTAGCTGTCGTGCACCATCCACCCTCCCACCACCAGGGGCAGGGCCAACACCAGCAAGGCACAACCAAGGCGCCACTTCATGCGGGCCAGATCAATCCGGAACAGAAACATAGCAACCACGCCGCAATGCGCGGGCCCGCTTCGCAGGTACCGCGGTATAAAAGTGCCCACCAGGAAACGGTGGGGCCATCATGGCCAGACAACGAAAGCGCAACGCGCGTACCAGGCAGATCGACGACGCCGTTGCTGGGCATGGCGGGTCATTATCGCGCAGCCCCCTGAAATGGAAAATGCCGCGTCGAGACGCGGCATTGTTATTTTCAGTGGTCAGACCGGCGAGTCTCAGACCGCTTGCTGCAGGATCACCGCATCGGCCTTCTTGGTGTAGGAGGCGATCTCGTTGAAGTTCAGGTAGCGGTAGGTGTCGGCCGCAGTGGCGTCCAGCGCCTTGGCATACTGCAGATACTCTTCCACAGTCGGGATCTTGCCGATGATGGCGGCAACCGCGGCCAGCTCGGCAGAAGCCAGATAGACGTTGGCACCCTTGCCCAGACGGTTCGGGAAGTTGCGGGTGGAGGTGGAGACCACGGAGGCCCCTTCCGCTACCCGCGCCTGGTTGCCCATGCAGAGGGAACAGCCAGGGATTTCGATGCGGGCACCGACCCGACCAAAGATGCCGTAGTAGCCCTCTTCGGTCAGCTGATCCTTGTCCATCTTGGTGGGCGGGGCGATCCACATGCGGGTCGGCAGCTCGCCCTGATACTTCTCGAGCAGTTTGCCGGCGGCGCGGAAGTGGCCGATGTTGGTCATGCAGGAACCGATGAACACCTCGTCAATCTTGTCACCCGCCACGTTGCTCAGCAGACGGGCGTCGTCCGGATCGTTCGGCGCGCACAGGATCGGCTCCTTGATGGTGGCCAGGTCGATCTCGATGATTTCGGCGTACTCGGCATCCTTGTCCGCTTCCATCAGTACCGGGTTGGCCAGCCACTCTTCCATCCCCTTGATGCGGCGAGTGATGGTGCGCACGTCGCCGTAGCCTTCAGAGAGCATCCACTTCAGCATCACGATGTTGGACTTCAGATACTCGATGATCGGCTCTTTATCCAGCTTGATGGTGCAACCGGCGGCGGAACGCTCGGCGCTGGCGTCCGCCAGCTCGAATGCCTGTTCCACCTTCAGGGTCGGCAGACCTTCGATCTCGAGGATGCGGCCGGAGAAGATGTTCTTCTTGCCCGCTTTCTCGACGGTCAGCAGCCCCTTCTGGATGGCGGCGTAGGGGATGGCATGGACCAGGTCACGCAAGGTGATGCCCGGCTGCAGCTCGCCCTTGAAGCGCACCAGCACGGATTCCGGCATGTCCAGCGGCATCACGCCGGTGGCGGCGGCGAAGGCCACGAGGCCGGAGCCCGCCGGGAAGGAGATGCCGATGGGGAAACGGGTGTGGGAGTCACCACCTGTACCCACGGTATCCGGCAGCAGCATGCGGTTCAGCCAGGAGTGGATGACGCCGTCACCCGGACGCAGAGAGACACCGCCGCGGTTCATGATGAAGTCAGGCAGGGTGTGGTGGGTCTGCACGTCGATGGGCTTGGGATAGGCCGCTGTGTGGCAGAAGGACTGCATGGTCAGATCGGCGGAGAAGCCGAGGCAGGCCAGGTCTTTCAGCTCGTCGCGTGTCATGGGGCCCGTGGTGTCCTGGGAGCCGACCGTGGTCATCTTGGGTTCGCAGTAGGTGCCCGGGCGAATGCCCTTCACGCCGCACGCCTTGCCCACCATCTTCTGGGCCAGGGTGAAGCCTTTGCCGGTGTCGGCGACAGGCTGCGGACGACGGAACACGGTGGAGAACGGCAGACCCAGCGCTTCGCGGGCCTTGTCGGTCAGGCCGCGGCCGATGATCAGCGGAATGCGGCCACCGGCGCGCACTTCGTCGATCAGCACCTCGGTCTTCAGTTCGAACCGGGCCAGCACCTCGTCGGTGCCGTGGCGGGTGATCTTGCCCTCATAGGGGAAGATGTCGATGACATCGCCCATCTCCAGTTTGGAGACGTCCACTTCGATGGGCAGGGCGCCGGCATCTTCCATGGTGTTGAAGAAGATGGGGGCAATCTTGCCGCCGAGGCAGACGCCGCCGGCACGCTTGTTCGGCACGAACGGAATGTCGTCGCCCATGAACCAGAGCACGGAGTTGGTGGCGGATTTACGGGAAGAGCCGGTACCGACCACGTCACCCACGTAGGCCAGCGGGAAACCTTTCTCTTTCAGGGCATCGATGGTCTTGATGGGGCCGATGACGCCATCCTTGTCCGGGGTGATGCCGGGACGGGCGTTCTTCAGCATCGCCAGGGCGTGCAGCGGAATGTCCGGGCGGGACCAGGCGTCCGGCGCCGGCGACAGGTCGTCGGTGTTGGTTTCGCCGGTCACCTTGAACACGGTGACGGTGATCTTCTCGGCCAGGGCCGGGCGGTTCAGGAACCACTCGGCGTCAGCCCAGGATTGCAGTACCTGTTTGGCGTGGGCATTGCCCGCCTTGGCCTTCTCTTCCACGTCGTGGAAGGAGTCGAACATCAGCAGGGTGTGGGAGAGACCCTTGGCGGCAAGAGGAGCCAGGGTCGCATCGTCCAGCAGGTCGATCAGCGGCTGGATGTTGTAACCACCCTGCATGGTACCGAGCAGCTCGACGGCTTCGGCGGCAGTCAGGATGGGGGAATGGGCCTCGCCCTTGGCGACGGCGGTGAGGAAGCCGGCTTTCACATAGGCCGCTTCATCAACACCCGGGGGAATGCGGGAGGACAACAGTTCTTTCAGAAAGTCCTGTTCGCCGGCGGGCGGATTCTTGATCAGCTCAACCAGGGCGGCGACCTGCTCTGCGTCCAGAGGTTTGGCAACCACGCCTTCGGCGGCACGTTCTGCGACGTGTTTACGGTATGTTTCAAGCACGACTAATTCCTCTTTGGTCTTTTTTTTGGGGTTCGCCCAAGCTCGCGGCGATCGTCCTTGCGGGACACCCGTAGGGTGCCCCCCACTATATAAGTTTTAACGACTAATTAAAATCCAAACCCTGTGCAGTTATTCATCAAACCAGCATAACCATATAAACCCATTAGGTTTTTTTAGAGTGACAAGCCGCCCACCCAAGGTGAGTTAACAAAAAGGCAGCATTTTGCCCTTATTGGAACGTAGTGCCCAATTGCAGATAGAACATGTCGTGTCCCCCCTCCGCCACGCCATAGCCGAGGAAGATGGGACCGAGGAAACTCTCCACCCCCATATAGAGGGAACCCGAGGTATAGGAGGATTCGATGCTGATGTCCTCTCCCTTGTCCCAGACCCCCCCTTGCTCGAGGGAGCCCCCGAGGAACAGGGGCGCCTTGAAGGCACCGAAGTCGTTGTCCGCCACCCGGTAGATGTAGCGCAATCCGCCGAACAGGCTGTATCGACCGCTCAACTGGTAATGTTGGAAGCCGGACATGCGGAACAGCCCGCCCAGATCCTGCACGAACAGCGGTACCGTCTCCTGGGAGCTTGAGCCGCCCCCTTCCAGCATCAGGTTGAGACTGTGCCTGTCCCAGGACCAGGGCTTGATCATCACCAGCCGGTAATTCACCCCCTCGGCCTGCTCGGAGGGCGCGTTTGCGGGGTCGAGATCGACGTAGGAGTAGCCCCCCTTGATGTCCCAGTAGACCCCCTGATAGGGGAAGTAGCGGCTGTCGAGGGTATCGTGCTCGAAGCGGATGTAGGGGCCCCAGGCGGAGGCATCGGCATCCGCGTTGGTGAGGTTCTGGATCTCCACGCTGCCGATCTTGCCCTCCAGCCCAAGGGAGAAGCGGCTCCAGGGCTGGCGATTCCAGCCGACGGCGAGATCCACGCTGGTGAAGCTGTACTCGGAGTCCAGATAGCTGACCCCGGACGACGACCTGCTCTCTTCCGGGAAGAAGACCCGTCGCTGGGTCTTGTCGTAGGCCAGGCTCGTCTCGCCGAAGTAGGTCTGGGAGGGCTCCAGCGGGGTGTAGAAGTCGGTCTTGAGGTGCTTGGCGGTCCCGAGGGACGCCTCGGTCAGCCACTCGCCTCCCCAGTCGTTGACGTTGGTCAGGGTGTAGGACATGCCGACGTTGTAGTTGGAGCTGCTCTCGAAGTCATCGGAGAAACCGAGCTGGAAGTTGAGATAACCCGGCCCCCAGTTCTTCTCGCTGGCATCCACCACCAGCACGTTCTCCCCGTCCCGCTCCTCCACCTCGTAGGTGATGCGATCGAACGACTCCAGGGCGTAGAGGCGACGGATCCCCGCCTCCAGGCTCTCGTAGGTCTGCACCTTGTCCGGACGCACGTTCAGCATGGCCCGCACCGTGTCGTCGGAGAGGCGCGACTTGTTGATGATCTCCACCTTGTCGATGTAGTAGGCGGGCTGGCCGCTGCGCTCGGCGCGCCGGCTCAGCTTGCCGTTGCGATAGTCGGCGTAGGCGGCGGGCGAGAGAGAGAGCGCATCGAGCCGGGTCGCTGCACTGTTGGCGACCGCCTCCCCGATCTTGATCCCCTCCGGCATCAGGGCGAAGTCGGCGATCCCCATGTTGCCGAACTCGGGGGTCAGCAGGATGTCCCTGGGGCCGAGCAGCGCCTTCTGCTTTTCGGTCCCCACCTGGGTCATGTAGGTGGTGAGCTGATCGATCATGGCCAATCCCGACTTCAAGGATTCCCGGGTACGCAGCTTGGCGCTGATGTCCACCGCGATCACCACGTCGGCCCCCATGGCCTTGGCCACGTCCACCGGCATGTTGTTGACCGTGCCACCATCGGCCAGGATGCGGCCGTCCCACTCCACCGGCTTGAGGGCACCGGGAATGGACATGGAGGCCTGCATCGCCTTGGCGAGGCTGCCGTGATCCAGCACGAAGGGGGTCACCGTCTCCATGTCGGTCGCCACCGCGCGATAGGGGATAGGCAGGTTGTCGAAGCTCTTTTGCGCCGGCAGGTTGGAGGTGGCGTGGCGCAGCAGGCTGGCCATGGACTGCCCCTGGAAGAAGCCGTCCGGCAACTGGGTCTGGTCACCGTTGACCCCGATGTCGGTGCGCAGCTGGTACTTTTCGGTCTGCTGCTTCTTGCGCAGGGAGAGCTCGTCGCGCCCCACCTTGTCCTGATAGCCCTTGTTCCAGTCGATGGCCAGCGTCGTGCGCTCCACCTCCTCGGCGCTGAGCCCCATGGCATACATGCCCGCCACATAGGAGCCCATGCTGGTCCCGACGATGATGTCCACCGGGATGTGCTTTGCCTCCAGCACCTTGAGCACCCCGATATGGGCCGACCCCTTGGCCCCGCCGCCGCTCAGTACCAGGGCGATCTTCGGACGATCCATCTTGGTTGCCCCCGGGCTTCTGGCCGAAGGCGCGGGATCATTGGCTCCGGCCGCCGCCATGAACGGCAGGGTCGCCAGCAGGAGCACGAGCAGGTGGGTCCATCCCCGATGAAAGATGCGCATATGAGAGTCCATAAATCCGGTGCGAGTCGAGCGGGCAGGCCGCCAGTCAGGTGCAGCCTACTATAAGTGCAAGCACTTTAACCGCAAGCCGGGGTGCTGGCGAGGGGTCGCCCCGCTTGCGATGATGTCTTGGCAAAATCGGGCGCCAATCCAGCCCAATGCGGGTGTGAGCGCAAACGTTAATCGACAATAAAGGCCCCCGCCGCCTCAAGAGCGCGCCAAATCAGCCGCTATTATGAGTTCAACCCTGGTTCACACTTCCGAGTCACCCTTATGTTCGCAAGCCTGACACTGAAACAGAAAATTCTGGTCACCGTCATCCTCGCCGTGGCCCTCTCCTGCCTGCTGGTGGGCTATTTCAGCCAGCGTTCTGCCCAGCAGCTGATCGAGGACCGCATGTTCGAGCAGGAGCTGCCCAACCTGACCCAGCGCATCGGCAAGGAGATCGAGAAGGATCTCACCTCGGTCGCCAATGCCGCCAGACAGCTTGCCAACGACCGCTTCGTGCTGGACTGGGTCGAGCGCGGCATGCCAAAAGAGCAGGAGTCCATCCTCATCAACCAGCTCAAGGACATGACGAGCCAGTATGGTCTGGTCACCGCCTCCTTCGCCGATCGCCAGAGTGCCGCCTACTACAACCAGGACGGTTTTCTGCGCATCCTGAACCACGAGCAGGACAACTGGTTCTATGACTACACCAAGAGCCGCCAGGATCTGATGCTCAGCATCTTTCGGGAGAGCAACGGCGAGGTGAAACTGTTCGTCAACTTCCAGCAGCTCGACGGACGCGGCCTCGCCGGCCTCGCCAAATCCCTCGACAGCATGGTCAGCATGCTCGCCAACTTCCGCATCGGCGACAGCGGCTTCGTCTTCATGACAGACGGCAGCGGCAAGGTGAAGCTGCACCCCGACGCCGCCCGCATCGATCGGGACAACCTGACCCAGCTGGCCAGCGGCAGCAGCACCAACCTGCTCAACAAGCAGCCCTTTGCCGCCACCCGTGCCGAGGTCGACGGCCAGCCCGTGATCCTGGCCAGCAGCTACATCCCCCTGCTCGACTGGTATCTGGTGGCCCAGGTGCCGGAGGCCGAGATTTATGCCGAACTGGACAGAGCGCGCCTGCACATGGTGCTGGTCAGCCTGGCCATCGCCGTCGGCATGGGGCTGCTCGGCGTTCTCCTGGCGGGCTCCGTGAGCCGCCCCCTCAACGAACTGGCCCGCCTGTTCCGCGAACTCGGCAGCGGTGATGGCGACCTCACCCATCGCCTCAAGGTCGATGGCCGTGACGAACTGGCCCAGGTGGCGACCGGCTTCAACAACTTTGTCGCCAAGATCCACGGCTCCATCGAACAGGTGGCGAGCAACTCCCGCCAGCTCGCCGCCACCGCCAACGAGGTGGCCGCCAAGGCCCAGCTCACCCAGCACAACTGCACCGCCCAGCGGGATCGCACCGTCCAGGTCGCTACCGCCATCCACGAGATGGGAGCCACCGTCAGCGAGATCGCCGGCAATGCGTCTCTCGCCGCCGACGTTGCCAAGCAGGCCAACGAGCAGGCCGATGCGGGGGCCCAGGTGGTCGCCCAGGCCCGTCACGGCATCGTCGGCCTCTCCGGTGAA
>NZ_CAWMFQ010000288.1:0-363 GCF_963866995.1 Aeromonas sp. ZOR0002
GCCGCCGCCATCAGTGCCGCCACCACGGCGCAGCAGCAAGCCGAAAAGGCGGTGAGCGACACCGCCAAACAGGCCGCCAGCAGCGCAGCGACCATCAGTGCTGCAACCACAGCGCAGCAACAAGCCGAAAAGGCGGTGAACGACAGCGCCAAGCAGGCTGCCAGCAGCGCCACCACCATCAGTGCCGCCACCACGGCGCAGCAGCAAGCCGCCAAGGCGGTGAGCGACAGCGCCAAACAGGCCGCCAGCAGTGCCGCAACCACGGCGCAGCAACAAGCCGTCAAGGCGGTGAGCGACAGCGCCAAGCAGGCCGTCAGCAGTGCAGCGACCATCAGTGCCGCAACCACAGCGCAGCAACAAGCC
>NZ_CAWMFQ010000289.1:0-382 GCF_963866995.1 Aeromonas sp. ZOR0002
GGTTTTTCACCTCCCCTTGCCAGGAGGTTTGCGACCAGCCGGCAGCTCGCCAACTTCATCCAGCATCAGGATGCCGCCGTGGGCGGCGCGCAGATAGCCCTGGCTGCCCTGGCTGCGGGCACCGCTGAAAGCCCCCCCCACGTAGCCGAACAGCTCGGCCTCCACCAGCTCCGCCGGCAGGGCGCCGCAGTTGACGCACACCAGAGGCCGCTCCCGACGGCTCGATCTGGCGTGCAGGGTGCGCACCAGGTGCTCCTTGCCGCTGCCGGTCTCCCCCTCGATGAGCAATGAGATGCCCCGCTCCAGCATCTTGAGCGGCACCTGCTGCGCCTGCGATCCCCCCTCCTCAACCGCGCTCGGCAGGGGGAGCCTGGCGGCGCGC
>NZ_CAWMFQ010000289.1:465-11004 GCF_963866995.1 Aeromonas sp. ZOR0002
GCTGGCCGAGCCAGAGCCGACCGGCCCGGTTGGCCCCGAGCAGCTCGCCCCCTTCCCCCAGCAGCAGGCGGGCAGACCAGAGGCTCTGGGGATCGAGATCCACCAGCCAGCCCGGCTGGCGGGCCAGCAGGGCGTTTTCCAAGGTCATGGCCAGGAGGCGCACGGTGCCCAGCATGTCGCCGCCGTGGTGGGCCGCATCGGTGGAGATGTCGAGCACGCCGAGCAGTTGCCCGTCCGGCCCGAGCAGGGGGCAGGCGCTGCAACTGAGAAAGCTGTGCTGGGCGAAGAAGTGCTGCGCCCCCAGCACCTGCACCTCGCTCTGCTCGGCCAGCGCGGTGCCGATGGCGTTGGTGCCCTTGCTAGCCTCCCCCCAGCGGGCGCCGCTGCGCAAAAAAATGCGCTCGGCATGGCGGGCAAACCGGTCGTCTCCGCTCACCGCGAGGATGGCCCCCTCGCCGTCACACAGCAGCAGACGACAGGGTCTGCCCGCCAGCAACTGGCCAAAGAGCGGCAGCACGAAGCGCTGGAAGCAGGCGATGAGCGTCCTGTGCTGCTCCTGGCGAGCCGACAGCTCCCCCTGGGGCAGCAAGTCCAGCTCGGCGCTCTGCTGGCGGCTCAGCCCCTGATGCAGGCAGCGCTCCCAGGAGCGCTGGATTGGGCTGGCACCGGATTGAGGCAACTCGCTCATCACACCTCCTTCTACACACTCGCGAATAGGGCCGCCTTGGGGAAGCGCCTTCATCACGTCTCCTGTTCACAAACGGCACAGTGTCACACCCGATGTTCAGAAACGGCACAGTTCGGGGGCCGCCCTGGGGGGCACTGGTTAACCAAGATACCCCTTGGCACCCCGCTTGATAACGTTTTTGCAACCTTTTTGTGTAGAGCGCCGCCCGCTGGCACGCCCCTTGCGATGACAGGAAGCAACCGGACTGCCCGCCAGGCCGGTCAGGACCACACACACATAAGGATGATGAGATGATTTATACCGCTCCCGGTCAGGCAGGTGCCCTGGTCAGCTTCAAATCCCGTTATGACAACTTCATCGGTGGCGACTGGGTGGCGCCGCGCGCCGGCCGCTATTTCGAGAACATCTCGCCGGTGGATGGCCGGGTGTTCTGCGAGGTGGCCCGCTCCGACGCCGCCGACATCGAGCTCGCCCTGGACGCGGCCCACAAGGCGTTCGCCAGCTGGAGCAAGACCAGCGTCACCGAGCGCAGCAACCTGCTGCTGCGCATCGCCGATCGCATCGAACAGAACATTGAGCGGCTTGCCGTCGCCGAGACCTGGGAGAACGGCAAGGCGGTGCGCGAGACCCTGGCCGCCGACCTGCCCCTGGTGGTGGATCACTTCCGCTACTTTGCCGGCTGCATCCGCGCCCAGGAGGGCTCCGCCGCCGAGCTGGACCAGAATACCGTCAGCTACCACTTCAAGGAGCCCATCGGGGTGGTCGGCCAGATCATCCCGTGGAACTTCCCCCTGCTGATGGCCGCCTGGAAGCTGGCCCCGGTACTGGCGGCCGGCTGCTGCAGCGTGCTCAAGCCCGCCGAGCAGACCCCGGTCACCATCATGCTGATGATGGATCTCATCAAGGACATCCTGCCCCCTGGCGTAGTCAACGTGGTCAACGGCTTCGGCGCCGAGGCGGGCCAGGCGCTCGCCACCAGCAACCGGATCCAGAAGCTGGCGTTTACCGGCTCCACCGAGGTGGGCGCCCATATCCTGCGCTGCGCCGCCGACAAGCTGATCCCCTCCACCGTGGAGCTCGGTGGCAAGTCCCCCAACATCTACTTCGCCGACGTGATGCAGCATGAGAGCAGCTACATCGACAAGGCGGTGGAAGGGATGCTGATGACCTTCTTCAACCAGGGCGAGGTGTGTACCTGCCCCTCCCGCGCCCTGGTGCAGGCCAGCATCTATGACGACTTCATGGACAAGGTGCTGGCCCGCGCCCGCACCATCGTGCAGGGCAACCCCCTCGACACCACGACCCAAGTGGGGGCCCAGGCGTCCCGCGAGCAGTTCGACAAGATCCTGAGCTACATGGAGATCGGCCGCGGCGAAGGGGCCAAGATGCTGCTGGGCGGCGGCCCGGCCAAGGTGAGCGGGCTGGAGGGGGGCTTCTACATCCAGCCCACCATCTTCTCGGGCCAGAACAAGATGCGGGTGTTCCAGGAGGAGATCTTCGGGCCGGCGCTCGGGGTCACCACCTTCAAGGACGAGGCGGATGCCCTGGCCATTGCCAACGACACCCAGTACGGGCTGGGGGCCGGCCTGTGGACCCGGGACAGCAACCTGGCCTGGCGCATGGGGCGCGGCATCCAGGCCGGCCGGGTCTGGGTCAACTGCTACCACGCCTACCCGGCCCATGCGGCCTTTGGCGGCTACAAGAAGTCGGGGATC
This sequence comes from Aeromonas sp. ZOR0002, assembly GCF_963866995.1. Lineage (NCBI taxonomy): Bacteria > Pseudomonadati > Pseudomonadota > Gammaproteobacteria > Aeromonadales > Aeromonadaceae > Aeromonas > Aeromonas sp. ZOR0002. Next base: position 2,869 of record NZ_CAWMFQ010000289.1, read on the forward strand.
GGTCGCGAGACCCACAAGATGATGCTGGACCACTACCAGAACACCAAGAACCTGCTGGTGAGCCACGACATCAACCCCCTCGGCTTCTTCTAAGCCCATCCCCTGATCCACAAGGGCGCCTGCGGGCGCCCTTTTTCATGCGGTTCAGGCCACGGGTTGGCCCAGTTGCTGGCGATAGCGCTGGGGGGCGCAGCCCTGTTCCCGCTGGAACATGGCGATGAAAGCCGAGGTGGAGGCGTAACCGAGGCGCCAGGCGATCTCCTGCACCGGCATCTCGCCCCGCAGCCAGTCCAGCGCCTTCACCAGCCGCAGCCGGGTGCGCCACTGGCCGAGGCTCATGCCAAGCTCCTTCTGGCAGCGCCGCGCCAGGGTGCGCTCCGTGGTGTGCAGCGCCCTGGCCCACTCCACCAGCGTGCGGTTGTCCTCCGGCGCCGCCTGCAATGCCGCCAGCAAGGGAGCCAGCAGGCGATCCCGGCTCTGGGGCAGGTAGCTCGGCTGGCAACGGGTGCGGGCCAGCTTCTCGATGAAGAGCTCACCCTGACGGGCATCCCACTCATCCTCCATGTGCCCGACCCGGCGCTGGGTGAAGTCCTCCAGCAGGGCCCGCAGCAAGGGGGTGAGCGCCAGCAGCTGGGGTTCCCGTGGCAGGCGCGGCGCCAGGGCGTGGCTCACGTAGATGGAGGTGTAATCCAGGGTCTGCTCGTTGAAGGCGGTGTGGGGCAGGTCCGCCGGCACCCAGATGAGGTAGTCCGGAGGTGCCACCAGCCGCTCTCCCCCCACCTCCACCACCATGACCCCCAGGCTGATGAGGCTGAGCTGACCCCAGGGGTGGGCGTGCTCGGCACAGGCGTTGCCCCCCTGGATCTGGCTGTAGCGAAAGTAGAGGGGGTTGGGGTCGGCCAGCAGGCGATCCTGCTCGGCCAGGGTGAGGGTGCCCATGCAGATTGTCCCAAAGCGGTTATGACATGTCTTATTTACGCTACTTACCTCGTTCAAGACAAGGCTAGACTCTCCCCATCGTACCAAGGAGTGCCTATGCCTTTTCTCTTCCCCCTGCTCGCCATCCTGATCTGGGCCGCCAATACCGTGGTCTCCAAGGCCGCCGCCGGCGTGCTGGATCCCGCCGCCATCTCCTTCTATCGCTGGGTGATCGCCGCCCTCGCGCTCTCCCCCTTCTGCCTGCCGCAGCTCTGGCGCCGCCGGGCCGACATCCGCCCCTGGCTCGGCAAGCTGCTGGTGCTCTCCCTGCTCGGCATGGTGCTCTACCAGTGCCTCGCCTACTACGCCGCCCACAGCACCTCGGCCACCAACATGGGGGTCATCGGCTCCCTGCTGCCCCTGCTCACCCTGCTCATCGGGGCCTGCTGCTTTGGCCAGAAGCCGGGCAAGCAGGCGCTGCTCGGCATGAGCCTCTCCCTGTTCGGGGTGCTCTGGCTGCTGGGTCAGGGCAATCCCCTGGCACTGCTGCACAGCGGCATCAACCCGGGCGATGGCATGATGCTGCTGGGGGCGGCCAGCTATGCCCTCTATGGCCTCTTGATCCGCCGCTGGCAACTGCCGTTCGGCCCCTGGCTCAACCTCTACCTGCAGATCCTGCTGGCAGTGCTGCTGCTCATCCCCGTGGCCCTCTCTGCCGACTCCCTGGCCATTCCCGCCCAGGGCTGGAGCATGGTGCTGTTCGCCGGCCTCGCCTCCTCCATCTTCGCCGCCTACTGCTGGATGCGCGGCCTCGCCACCCTGGGGGCGGAGCGCACCTCGGTCTTCATGAACCTGATGCCCCTGTGCACGGCCCTCATCGCCGTCATCACCCTGGGGGAGCCCATCCACGGCTATCACCTGCTGGGGGGCGGCCTCATCCTGACCGGGGTCATGCTCTCCCAGCTCAAGCCGAGGGTACGCCGTCCTCTGCCGGAAGGGGCTTGAGCCGGCCAGCACCATGAAAGAAGGGAGCCTCGGCTCCCTTTGTCATTTTCTCGCCCAGGTGGTGCCCTCAACGGAGCGAGCAGGCCAACCCGGGGCGGGCTGAGTGCGAGCCGCTCATGCGTTCACCCCCTTCATCCCCTCGGCGGTATAGCGCTCCCCCGCCACCGGCAGGGTCCGGATGGCCTGTCCCAGGGCCCCTAGCTCTGCAGGGGAGAGGCGCACCGAGAGGGCGCCGAGGTTATCCTCAAGGTGGGTCAGGCGCCGGGTGCCGGGGATGGGCACTATCCCCTCCCATTGCGCCAGCAGCCAGGCCAGGGCTATCTGCGCCGCCGAGCATCCCTTCTGCTGCGCCAGGGCCATGACCGCCTGCACCAGGGTGCGGTTGGTGGCGAGGTTCTCCCCCTGAAACCGCGGTAGACCGGCCCGAAAATCCCCCTCCTCGAACACCGCCTCCTGCTGGTAGCGCCCGGTCAGAAACCCGCGCCCCAGGGGGGAGTAGGCCACCAGACCAATCCCCAGCTCCCGGCAGGCGGGCAGCACCGCCGCCTCCACCTCCCGCGTCCAGAGGGAGTATTCGGTCTGTACCGCCGCCACCGGGTGCACGGCATGGGCGCGCCTCAGGGTGGCCTCGCTCACCTCGCACAGACCGATGCGGGCTATCTTGCCCTCCTGCACCAGCTGCGCCAGCCCGGCCATGGTCTCCTCGACGGGATGGGCCGGATCGAGGCGGTGCACATAGTAGAGATCGATCTGCTCGATGCCGAGGCGGCGAAGGGAGCCCTCGCAGCTCTGGCGCGCATAGCGGGCACTGTTGTCGAGGGTACGCCTGTACTCCCCGTGCTGGCGCACGATGCCAAACTTGGTGGCGACCTTCACCTGCCCCCGCCGGGCCGCGAGAAAACGCCCGATCAGCGCCTCGTTGTGGTGGGGGCCGTACATGTCGGCGGTGTCGAGCAGGTCGATGCCCCGCTCCACCGCCTCCGCCAGCACCCGCAAGGACGTCTCATCGTCCCGCGGCCCGTAGAATTCGCTCATCCCCATGCAGCCCAGCCCCAGGGCAGAGACCTGCAGGTTGGCTCCCAGTGTTCGTCGTTGCATCGCATTTTCTCCCTGACAAGTTGCAGGGGAGTATGGCCTTCCGAAAATGAATGAGATATAGAGATAACTGGCAACCTATCTTCCGATTATGGAAAAACCATGCACGATCCCCTGCTCTGGGACGACGCCCGCGTCTTCCTGGCCATCGCCCGCAGCGGCACCCTGAGCGGTGCCGCCCACGCCCTTCGCATGGGGGTGGCCACCGTCTCCCGGCGCCTGGACAGGCTGGAGGCGGCCCTCGGCCTGCCCCTGTTCAGCCGCCACCAGCAGGGCTATCGCCTGACCGACGACGGGGAGGCCCTGCTTGAGCGAGCCGAGGCGCTGGAACATGCGGCCCTGGCCTTTGGCGAGGCGGGGCAGTTGCAGGGACAGGTGGCCGGCACAGTGCGCCTCGCCACCGCCGAGAACCTGGCCAATCCCCTTATCATCCCCTCCCTGCCGACGCTCTTTGCCCAGCACCCCGAGCTGAGGGTGGAGCTGGTCACCGGGGTGCAGACGGTGAACCTGCACCGGCGCGATGCCGATCTCGCGGTGCGCATGGTCAAGCCCGATGCTGGCCACCTCACCCTGCGGCGCCTGGGCACCCTGGGCTTTGGCCTCTACGGGACCGGCGCCTACCTGGATGCCCGCAGCCCCGGGGTGGATGCCGCCAGCTTCGATCAGGATGACTTCATCGGCTGGAACGAAACCCAGAGCCACCTGCCCGCCGCCAGATGGATGACCCGCATGCTGCGCGGCCGCCCCTGCCGGGTGGAGACCGGCACCCTGGCGGCCCAGCTCGCCGCCGCCCAGGCCGGTCTGGGGCTCGCGGTGCTGCCCCACTACCTGGCCCGCCAGACGGATCTGGTCTGCCTGCTGCCGGAGCTCGGGGTGGATCAGCCCATCTGGCTGGTGCTCCACAGCGATCTCGCCCACTCCCGGCGGGTGCGGGCCGTGGCGGATCACCTCATCGCCCTGTTCGAGCGCGCCCGCACCGCCCTGCACCCCTTCTCGGGCGACCCCAGATAGAGGGGGCCGGGTCGCATCGGGGCGAAACAAAAGGGAGCTCAAAGGCTCCCTTTTATCTGCGCGGCCTGCGCAGCATGGTGTGCGCGGCCTCTTCGGCGTTGTGCCCGCGACGGGGTCACGACTCCCGGCGCCAGTGGTAGCGCCGCTCCGGGCGGCCACGCTGGCCGTAGTTGAGCTCCACGTCCAGCCGATCTTCTGACTCCAGAAACTCCAGGTAACGGCGGGCCGTGGTGCGACTCAGGGAGAGGCGCAGGGCCACGGTGTCGGTGGAGAAGGTGTTGTCCGGCTCCCCCGCCAGCAGATCCAGCACCTGGCGCAGGGTGATGGCGTCGATCCCCTTGGGGGTTTCCCGCGCCTCCCGACCCTGGTTGCGCGCCTTGCCCATCAGGCGGTCCAGGTCGCTCTGGGCCAACTCCCCCGGCTCGCACAGGCGGCGATGGAGGACCAGGATCTCCTCCAGGCTCTGCTGGATGCGAAACAGCCGCAGCGGCTTGATGACGTAGTCCTGCACGCCCAGGTTGAGGGCCTGCTGTATGGTCTCCACGTCGCAGGAGGCGGTCACCATCATCACCATCACCTCCCGGTTGTGGCTGCGCAGCCGGCTCACCCACTCCAGGCCCGAGCCATCGGGCAGGGAGATGTCGACCATCAGCAAGCGGGGCTCGCTCCCCACCATCAGGCGATCCGCCTCGGCCAGGGTGCCGGCCCGCCCCATCAGGGAGAACCCGGCCGTGGAGGAGACCAGCTCCCCCAACATGGCACCTATCCGCTCGTCATCCTCGATAATCAGCGTGAAGATTGGCTTCATGACTTACACCAATTGGTTTTTATTCAAATAGATACCGAACAGGGTCGTCTGCTCGGCGGTGCGGCGCCATTCTATCACGCCCCCCCGCCTGGCCACCGTCTTCTTGACCAGGAAGAGGCCGACCCCGTGATCCCCGGTCTGGCGGCTGACACCGTAGTCGAACAGGTGATCCGCCAGCGCCTCGTCCACCCCCTCGCCACTGTCCTCCACCTCGATCACCAGCCGCCGCCCCAGATCATCGAGGGAGAGCAGCACCCTGGGCGCGGCGTGCTCGCGGTTCCCCCAGGCGGCGCGAATGCCGTTGTCCAGCAGGTTGCCGATGCAGGTGATGAGATCCGCCGACACCTCGGCCGGATACTCCCCGAGGGCCGACCCCGCATCCAGCACCAGCTCCACCCCCAGCTCCCGCGCCCGGCTGAACTTGCCGAGGATGAGCCCGGCCACAGGCTTGTTCTCGATGACCCGCAGCAGATCCTGCAACATGTTCTGGCAGGCTTCGTTCTCCTGCTGGATGAGGTCTACCGCCCGATCCACGTGGCCGAGCTGGAGCAGGCCGGAGAGGCTGCTGAGCTTGTTGGCGAATTCATGGGTCTGGATGCGCAGCATCTCGCCGTACTGGCGCAGGTGGGTCACCTGCATGCCCAGGCTGCCGGTGCCGTCTGGCCGGCTGAAGATAAGCATGCGCCCCGGCTCGCGACCGCTGAGCTCCTGCCAGTGGCCGACGAAGTCATCCCCCTGCACGGTGAACCTGACCGCCCCCCCTTGCTGCAACGTGGGCACGAGGCCGGGGGCCAGCTCCGCCAGGGAGCGGCCCAGCAGGGCGTGGCGCCCGGTGCCGGGCAGTCGCAACTGATAGAAGGCGGCGCTGTTGAGCATGGTGATCCTGTGCTGGTTGTCCAGGGCCACTATCCCCTCCGAGATCCCCTCCAGCACCAGATCCTGCTGGGCGAAGCGATTGGCGATGGTTTCCGGCTCCAGATCCAGCAGGGTGCGGCGCAGCAGGTGCTGCACCCAGAGCGCCAGCAGCAGGCCGCACCCCAGCACCGCCGCGATGGCGCCGACCAGCAGGGCGATCCGCTCCTGATAGGTGCCCTCCACGGTGCGCATCAGATAACCCACCGCCACCGCACCGATGGCCTGGCCATCGGGCCCCACCACGGGAGCGAAGCAGCGGATGGCGGGACCCAGGGTGCCCACGTCCCGGGAGCAGTAGCTCTCGCGCGACTGGAGCGCAGGCCAGATGTCCTCCCCCCGGAAGGTCTGGCCCACCAGCTCGGGGGAGGGGTGGCTCAGGCGCCTGGCATGTTCGTCGGTCACCACCATGTAGGCGGCGTCGGTTCGGCTGCAGATCCCCTGCACATAATCCCGCAGCCCGGGATCGCTCCCCTTCTCCAGGGCCTGGACCACCCGGCTGTCCGCCGCCAGCACCCGGGCCAGATCGCTCCCCTTCTCCTTCAGGTTGTTCTCCAGCAGATGGCGCATGAAGAGGGCGAGCAGACAGCCCAGGATCAGGATCAGCAGCAGTGACAAGCCAAGCGAGAGGGTGACTAGCTGGTGGCGCAGTTTCATCGTTCAACCTTGCAGCGGACAGGAAAGCCCAGGGTGAGGGTGTCCCCCGGCCGGGTCAATGGCCAGCCTGGCGCACCTCAAAGGTGGCCACTCTAGCGCCTCCCCCGGCCGTTGTCGGTTAGCTGGCCCGCAAAGCCATATAAAAACTTAAACACCACGGCCCGGGCAAAAAACCTGAACGTGAGCTGTATCACACTATTTACTTAGCCTGCGAAATAAATATAATGCTTCGCAAGCTAAGTAATTGAGGTGCCCGTCATGAAAAAGGATCTGGAGATGTTGCGAGAACTCTCCCTCGCCGAGCAGCTGGGGCGACTGCACCGGCTCTGGCGCACCGTGGCCGATCTCGAGCTGGCACCTCTGGGGCTCACCCATCCCCGCTGGACCGCCCTGTGGAAACTCAGCCGCCTCGGCGGCCACCTCAGCCAGAAGACCCTGGCCGAGGCCCTGGAGATAGAGCTCCCCTCTCTGATGCGGACCCTGGGTCAGCTCGAGGAGCAGGGGCTGATCGAGCGCCACTGCTGCAGCCAGGACAAGCGGGCCCGCATCGTCACCCTGACCCCGGCGGGCAAGGCGCTGCTCGATCAGATCGAGGGCCGTATCATCGCCGTGCGCCGGGAGCTGCTCACCGGCATCAGCCAGCAGGAGCTGGCCCAGTTTGAAGACATTGTGCACCGCATCTCCGCCAACGCCCTCGGCAAGATAGCCGCACAGCATGAAGAGAGAGAATAAGATGACACCGGATCAACAATTCAAGCGCTGGATAAAGTGGGCCATCGTCTGCTTCGTCCTGGTGTTTGGCTACTTTCTGCTGGCCGACATCAAGATGCCCCTGACCCCCCAGGCCATGGCCACCCGGGTCGTCACCCGGATGGCCCCCCAGGTCAGCGGCAAGGTGGTCGAAGTCGCCGTCGCCAACAACCAGCACGTCAAGCAGGGGGATCTGCTGTTCGCCCTCGACCCGGAACCCTTCCAGCTCGCCGTGGATCAGGCCAGGCTCGCCCTGGATCAGGCCAGGCAGCAGAACCGCCAGCTGGACGCAACCCTGACCGCCTACGAGGCGGAGTACAGCTCGCTGCGCACCCAGGCCGACCAGAAACAGCGGGAAGCGGCGCGCATCGACGCCCTCTACCGCCGTCACATGGTCTCTGAACAACAGAAAGATGACGCCGACAGCGCCGCCCGTACCGCCCGTGCCAACCTGCTCGGCAGCCAGGCCCGGGTAGAGCAGGCCCGCGTCAACCGCGGCTTGCCAGGGGAAGACAACCTGCTGCTGCGCCAGGCCCGCAACCGCCTCGCCCAGGCCGAGCTCAACCTCGCCTACAGCCGGGTTCATGCGAGCCAGGACGGCATCATCACCAACCTGCAGCTCAAGCCTGGCAGCGTGGCCAATGCGGGCTCCCCTCTGCTGGCCCTGGTCTCCGAGCAGGTGGACGTGATCGCCGATTTTCGCGAGAAGAGCCTGCGCCACGTCAGCGCCGGCAGTCAGGCCCTCGTCGCCTTCGACGGCGAGCCCGGTCGCCTCTATCCGGCCCGCGTCGCCAGCCTGGATGCCGGGGTCAGCGCCGGCCAGTTTGACGCCAACGGCCAGCTTGCGAACCCTGTCGAGTCCGATCGCTGGGTGCGGGATGCCCAGCGCCTGCGCCTGCACCTGACCCTGGAGCAACTGCCCGCCCACCTGCCGGCCGGGGCCCGCGCCACGGTGCAGCTGCTGCCGGACAACACCCTGA
>NZ_CAWMFQ010000289.1:11090-22446 GCF_963866995.1 Aeromonas sp. ZOR0002
TATTGAGATGACGACCATGAACCTGTGGCACAGACCCCTCACCCCCAACGAACTGCGCCAGTGTCTGCGCATCGCCTTTGGCTGCACCCTGGGGTTTGTGCTGTGCAAGATCTTCGGCTGGAGCAACGGGGTCTTCTTCACCGTCACCCCGGTGCTGCTGCTCGGCCTGGTGCCGGTGATGAACGGTCACGCCGCCCGCCAGCTCATCGCCTCCGCCGCCATGTGCGGTCTGGAAGTGGGGCTGCTCGGCGGCCTGTTCGGCGGCCACCCGGGGCTCATGACCCCCCTGGTCTTTTTGCTCTTCCTCTACCGTTTCGCCGCCATGTCCCGGGGCAGCCTGTTCCTGTTCGGTGCCAACGGGGTGCTCAGCCTCAGCATCATGCTGCACTTTGCCAGCTACCCCGGGATTGATCTGAACGACCTCATCTTCAGCAACCTCTGGGCCAGCGTCCTGTCGGTGCTCATCGCCTATCTGATGACGGCCCTCATTCCGGACGTGGAGGAGCGCCCCAGGCCGGCCCCCTCCCCCAAGGCGCCGCACCGGATGCGCCACGAAGCCCTGCTGGGGGCGTCCATCGCGACCCTCTCGTTCCTGGTGTTCCAGATCTTCGATCTGCGCGACTCCATGTCCGCCCAGGCCACCACCCTGCTGCTGCTCTTCCCCATGCACTGGAACGGCGCCCTGGACTATGCCCGCAAGCGGGCCATGGGCACCCTGCTGGGGGTGAGTTTCGGCATCCTGGGGCAACTGGTGCTCTATGACTGGTCCGGCTTGCTGCTGCTGGTGACCCCGGTGCTCTGGCTCGGTGCCATGCTGTTCAGCTATGCCCATGTGAAGGAGGCGAGCGGCTCCGGAGTCGGCTTCGGTGCCCTCACCACCCTCGGCATCCTGTTCGGCCAGTACCTGACCCCGGGCAACGACCTGGTGTTCAGCGCCCTCTATCGGGTGAGCAGCATCCTCTTTGCCATCGTGGTCACCCTGCTCGCCTGCTACCTCATCCACCGGCTGCTCAATCGCTTCGAGGCGACACGGTTAGGCCACTGACCCTTTTCTGCAGCCATTGGACGGCTCCCTTTCGCCCCGCTTGCCTGCCGGGGCGTTTTTTTGCCTGCCCCACGGACCAGAGGGAGACGGACGCATCCCGACGCAGGGCTCCCGCCACGAGGTTGCAGTTGTGCCTCATCCTGTTAGGCTCAAGGCCATATGACACCGTTGTGAGGATCAAACATGAAACACGCCAAGCTCTTTCTACTGGGGGCGGGCGCCATCACTCTGCTCGGCGGCTGCGATCTGGGCAGCGGCAAGCTGGGAGTGACCGGCGGCGATCCCGTCACCTATCTGTGTGAACAGAACCAGAAAGTGCAGGTTCGCTACTTCTCCCTCTCGGACGAGAGCCTGAACTTCGTCAAGCTCTCCCTCCCCGATGGCAAGGATTACACCCTGCCTCAGGCGGTTTCCGCCTCCGGCGCCCGCTATACCGACGATCACGAGGTGGTCTGGTGGAACAAGGGCAAGGAGGGGTTCGTCGAGATGCGCGATGACGCCGGGGAGTGGCAGAGCCGCTACAACGACTGCAAGGAGCAGTGATCCGCGCCGTCATGACACAGAGCCCACACGAAACACCCCGGCCTGGCCGGGGTGTTTGTCATTTCACTTCCACTTCGAATCGGGCCACAACCCGAGCCGGAATGGCTTGCTGATTCTGCTCCGATGGCCGGTAGCGCAGCTGCGCCAGCCCCGAGATGGCGATGAGATCCAGCACGCCGGGCGGCTGGGACTCCAGTACCTCTGGGCTGAACAACGTGCCATTGGAATCGATGAGGTAGCGAAGGGTCACATACCCCTTGACCGGCCTCTTCGCCGGCAGCCCCCCGACCGGGTTAAAACTGATGGCATCCCCCACCAGCACCCAGTATTCGGGCAGCGTTTCCCAAGTGACATCCACCGGAGGCTGATTCAGCTTGGCGGTGGGGCTGGCACAGCCCCCGAGCAGGGCCAGGGCGGCCCACAGCAACAACCCTTTCACTCGCACTCGACATTCCCTCTTCGTTGTATCGCTCGACTCCATGAGCGACGCGCCAGTGTCAGGCAAAGGGGCTCATCCGGGAAGCCCCCATCTGGCAGGCAAAAAAAAAAAGCCAACCCCGGAGGGCTGGCCTTGTGATCTCTCACGGCTCAGGCGCGCTTGTCGCTTACCACCAGCCAGAGGGCATGAACCATGCCGGGCAGACCGCCCAGCAGGGTCAGCACTATGTTGATGAGGAAATGGAGGCTGAAGCCTACCTGGATAAAGGCGCAGACCGGGGGGAGAAAGATGGCCAGCAGGATCTTGAGCAGATTGTTCATCGGGATTCCTCGTGTAAACAGCGCTTGGGGTTGGCCTAACCATAAACACCCAAGGCCTCAACTGCAAACCAGACAGGGGATCCGCTCTCCTCCTTTCCGCCAGGCGTTGAGGTCGTGAACCATCTGATTGCGGCTGCCACGCCAGAGCAGACCGGGATCCGCCAGGGCCTTCTCGAACCTGCCATCCACCAGCACGTCCAGCAAGGCCACCAGTTCCCGCTGGGCCGGGCTGAGATCGGCCAGCAGATAGCCGGTCCAGCACCAGATGTCCTTGCCGGGGCACTCGGTTCGCACCCGCTTCACCAGCGCCAGCACATGCGGCACGTTGGCGGGGTGGAGCGGATCGCCGCCGGAGAGCGACAGTCCGCGCCGCTTGATGCGGCTGTCGTTGAGATCGTGAATGATGCGATCGCTCATCGCCTCATCGAACGGCTTGCCCCCATCGAGCCGCCAGGTGCTCTGGTTGTAGCAGCCGGGACACTGGTGCTCGCAACCCGACACGAACAGGGTGGCGCGGGTGCCTGGGCCGTTGATCACATCGACCGGGTAGTACTGGTGGTAGTGCATTCGAGTTCTCCGGGTTAACGGCCAACCCCCTCCCAACCTCCCCCTTCGAAAGGGGGAGGAGCTTCTTTGCCCCCTCCCCTGCCAAGGGGAGGGCTGGGGTGGGGTCTGCTCGCTTACATATGCTTGACGCGGCGCTTCACCTCTTCCTGCTTGCCCGCGTTGAAGGGGCGCGCATCCGGGCTGCCGAGGTAGCCGCACACCCGGCGGGTCACCGACACCTTGGCCGGGTCGTGGTTGCCGCAGCGCGGGCAGGTGAAGCCCTTGGAGGTGCACTCGAACTCGCCGGTGAAGCCGCAGTCGTAGCACTCGTCGATGGGGGTGTTGGTGCCGTAGTAGGGCACCTTGTCATAGCTGTAGTCCCAGACATTCTCCAGCGCCTCCAGGTTGTGCTGGATGTTGGGGTACTCGCCGTAACAGATGAAGCCGCCGTTGGCGATGGGCGGATAGGGCGCCTCGAAGTCCAGCTTGTCGTAGGGGTTCACCTGCTTCTCCACGTCCAGGTGGAAGCTGTTGGTGTAGTAGCCCTTGTCGGTCACCCCGGCCACCACGCCAAACTCCTTGGCATCGATGCGGCAGAAACGGGTGCAGAGGTTCTCGCTCGGGGTGGAGTAGAGGCTGAAGCCGTAGCCGGTCTCCTCCTTCCACTCGTCGGTGGCCGCCTTGAGCCGCGCGATGATGGCGATGGCCTTCTGGCGCAGGGTCTCGCTGTCGAACAGGTGGACGTCGGTGCCATAGAGGGCGTTGATGGTCTCGTGTACCCCGATGTAACCCAGCGAAATGGAGGCGCGGCCATGTTTGAAGATCTCGCTGATGTTGTCATCGGCCTTGAGGCGCACCCCGCAGGCCCCCTCCATGTAGAGGATGGGGGCGACCCGGGCCTTGACCCCATCCAGGCGCTTGATGCGGTACATGAGCGCTGTCTTGGCCACCCGCAGGGCGGCGTCCAGCTTGTCCCAGAAGTCCGCTTCATCGCGGGATTTCAGGGCAATGCGCGGCAGGTTGAGGCTCACGACCCCCAAGTTGTTGCGCCCCTCGTGGACCAGCTCGCCATTCTCCTCGTAGGCACCGAGGAAGGAGCGGCACCCCATGGGGGTCTTGAAGGAGCCGGTCACCTTGACCACCTGGTCGTGGTTGAGGATGTCCGGGTACATCCGCTTGGAGGCGCACTCCAGCGCCAGCTGCTTGATGTCGTAGTTGGGATCCCCCTGCTTGTGGTTCAGGCCATCCTTGATGGCGAACACCAGTTTCGGGAAGACGGCGGTTTTCCTGTTCTTGCCAAGGCCGGCGATGCGGTTGCCTAGGATGGCGCGCTGGATGAGGCGCGATTCCCAGCTGTCCCCCAGGCCAAAGCCGAAGGTGACGAACGGCGTCTGACCGTTGGCGGTGTGCAGGGTATTGACCTCGTACTCCAGCGACTGGAAGGCGTCGTGGCACTCCTTCTCGGTGCGGGCCATGGCATAGGCATCCACGTCCCTGATCCCCCACTCCTCGGCCACCTCCCGGTGCTTGTGCCAGCTGATGGTCACATAGGGTGCCAGCACCTCGTCGATGCGGTTGATGGTGGTGCCGCCATAGATATGGCTCGCCACCTGGGCGATGATCTGGGCGGTCACCGCGGTGGCGGTGCTGATGGATTTTGGGGTGTCTATCTCCGCGTTGCCCATCTTGAAGCCGTGGGTCAGCATCCCCTGCAGATCGATCAGCATGCAGTTGAACATGGGGAAGAAGGGGGAGTAGTCGAGATCGTGGAAGTGCAGGTCGCCGCTCTCGTGGGCCTGCACCACGTCACGGGGCAGCATGTGACTGATGGCGTAATGCTTGGCAACGATGCCCGCCAGCAGGTCACGCTGGGTCGGGATCACCTTGGAGTCCTTGTTGGCGTTCTCGTTGAGCAGGGCCGCGTTGGTCTGCTCCACCAGGCCGCGGATCTCCTGGGCCAGGCGACCCCGGGCCTCGCGGGCCTGATCCCGGTCGTGACGGTATTCGATGTAGGCACGGGCGATGGCCTTGTCGTCGGAGGCCATCAGGTGGTTCTCGACCCGGTTCTGGATCTCGTGGATGTCTACCTCCCCTCGCCCCTCCAGCTCCTGGCTGACAGCGGCGGCAATGCGCTCTGCCAGCGCCGGACTGGCCTGATTGACCGCGGCCGCCGCCCGGCTGACCGCATCGCGGATCAGTTGGCCATTGAATGGTGCACGACATCCATCGCGTTTGATCACTACCGGTTTCATCGATTTTCCCCGTATTGAAAGACCTGGTGGCCACCCTCGGCTCACCCTCGTTGAGTCCCCTTCTCCACGCCCGTCCCCGGCGCAAACAAGGTCAGCCAAGGCTTGAAACACCTGGGCTGACACTGAGAGGGCGACCACTTATGCACAGCTTTATAACACTATATATGGGTGTTTTTTTTATGCTTACCCCTATATGTGGGGTCTATTAGGCACCAAAGCGGTACCCTGTTTCTTGATCCAGAACAGGTTTTGGACGGAGTGGGGCAGTTCACGACCAGCGCCAAAAGGCGCTCTTTTTGCTCACCCCAGACGGGATGCGGGCTCCCGCCCGGCAAGGGATAAAAAGAGAGGGGCACGCCTTCCGACAACAATTGACCGAGGCGCCAGAGAGCGGGAGAGCACATACTGGGGAACAGTCTGTCCCTTGCGGAAAACACACGTGACCAAGGTCTTGCTCCTGCTCTCCCTCCTCTCCCTCCCGCTGCTGGCCGCCGATATCCTGGTGATCAGCAGCTATCACCAGAGCAACCAGTGGGATCAGAGCTACAGTGCCGGCCTCGAGCAGCACCTCAAGCAGGCGCATCACCTCGGCTATCTCTATCTGGACACCAAGCGCCAGCCCGGCCAGACCCGTGACGAACTGCTCGCCAAGGGAATGGCCGCTTACCGGGCCCACCAGCCGGCGCTGGTGATCCTGGGGGATGACAACGCCATCAACGCCCTCGCCCGACCCATCGCCGCCCGGGGAACGCCCGTGGTGTTTCTCGGGATGAATGAGAATCCGCGCCCCAAGGGGCTGGTCGGCCACCCCCTGATCACCGGCGTACTGGAGCGCCCCCTGCTCAAGCGCAGCATCAGCGAGATGAGTCAGTTGATGGGAGGGCTTGAGCGTGCCCTGGTGCTGTTTGACGAAAGCGAGGTGTCCCGCACCGCCGTCGCCCACGAGTTCAAGGGGCGAGGCGAGCTGACGATCGGCCAGACCCGGGTCAGCAGCCGCCAGTTCACCGACTACGGACGCTGGCAGGAGGCAGTGCTCGCCAGCCGGGAAAATGGCTATCAGGCGCTCTTCCTCGGCCTCTACCACACCCTCACCGACGCGCAGGGCCAGCATGTGAGCGAGCAACAGGTGCTGGCATGGACCAGCGCCAACAGCCCGGTGCCACTGTTCTGTTTCTGGGCCTTTGCGGTGGGCAGGGGAGCCGCCATCGGCGGTCTGGTGCTCGACGGCCACAGTCAGGGAGAGAGAGCCGCCGAACTGGCCAATGCCATCCTCTCGGGCACGGCGCCCGGCGCCCTCTCCCCCCGCGCCGCATCCCGCGGGGAATACCTGTTCAGCAAGAGCGAACTGGCACGCTGGCACCTGACGGCTCCCGATGCCTGGCAGGACAAGGTGAGCTACATCGAGTGAGCCCACCAACGACAAACCCGGCCAGTGGGCCGGGTTTGTCTGCTCAAACGTGCATCCTCAGGGCTGAATGGCCGCCTGCAACTCGGCTTCGGTCCAGATGGTGATCCCCAGCTCCTGGGCCTTGGCGAGCTTGGAGCCTGCCGCCTCCCCCGCCACCAGCACGTCGGTCTTGGCAGACACCGAGCCCGCCACCTTGGCCCCCAGGGCCTGCAGCGCCGCCTTGGCGTCGTTGCGGGACAAGGTGGTGAGGGTGCCGGTCAGCACGAAGGTCTTGCCGGCAAAGGGCTGATCGCTTGTCTCTTTCTTCTCGATGGCCGGCCAGTGGATACCGGCGGCCAGCAGGGCGTCGAGCACCTCGATGTTGTGGGGCTGGCGCAGGAAGTAGTAGACGTGCTTGGCCACTATGTCTCCCACGTCGGCCACTTCCAGCAACTGCTCCACCGAGGCGGCGCGCAGGGCATCCAGGGTGAGGAAGTGGTTGGCGAGGTTCAAGGCGGTCGCCTCTCCTACTTCGCGGATCCCCAGGGCAAACAGGAAGCGGGGTAGGGTGGTGCTGCGGGCGGCATCGATGGCGGCCACCAGGTTGAGGGCCGATTTTTGCCCCATCCGCTCAAGCCCGGCCAGCTGGATGGCGTTGAGGCTGAACAGGTCCGCCGGGGTCTTCACCAGCCCCTTGTCCACCAGTTGCTCCACTATCTTGTCGCCAAGGCCATCCACATCCATGGCGCGACGCGCCGCGAAGTGCTTGATGGCGGCCGCCCGCTGGGCCTCGCAGAAGAGACCGCCGGAACAGCGGGCCACGGCCTCCCCTTCCAGCCGCTCCACCGCCGAGCCGCACACCGGGCACTCGGTCGGGAAGAGGATCGCGCGGGCATCCGCCGGGCGCTGCGCCTCCACCACAGCCACGACCTGGGGGATCACATCCCCGGCACGGCGCACGATCACGGTGTCGCCGATCATCACGCCAAGGCGCGCGATCTCGTCCGCATTATGCAGGGTAGCGTTGGAAACGGTGACGCCGCCGACAAACACCGGCTTGAGCTTGGCCACCGGGGTGATGGCACCGGTGCGGCCCACCTGGAACTCGACGTTCTCAAGCGCCGTCATCTCCTCTTCGGCCGGGAACTTGTGGGCGGTGGCCCAGCGCGGTGCGCGGGCCACAAAGCCGAGCTCCCCTTGCAGTGCGATGTCGTCCACCTTGTAGACCACGCCGTCGATCTCGTAGGGGAGATCCCCGCGACGCGCCAGAATGTCGTCGTGAAACGCCTGGCAGCCGGCGGCACCCTCTTTCAGCTTCACCTCGGAGCTGAGCGGCAGACCCCAGGCCTTGAGCTGATTGAGGCGACCGAAGTGGGAATCCCCCAGCTCGTCGCCACCGACTCCCACGCCGTAGGCATAGAAGCTGAGGGGGCGGCTGGCGGTGATGCGTGAATCGAGCTGGCGCAGGCTGCCGGCAGCGGCGTTGCGCGGGTTGACGAACACCTTCTCCCCCGCCGCCAGCGCATCGCGGTTCATCGCCTCGAACCCCGCCTTGGGCATGAAGACCTCCCCACGCACCTCCAGCCGCGCCGGCCACCCCTGGCCGCGCAGAGTCAGGGGAATGGCCTTGATGGTGCGCACGTTCTCGGTGATCTCCTCCCCCGTGGTACCGTCCCCGCGAGTGGCGGCCTGTACCAGCTGGCCATCCACGTAGAGCAGGCTCACCGCCAGACCGTCGAGCTTGGGTTCGCAACAGAAGGTGAAAGTCACCTCCCGCTTGAGGCGATCACTCATGCGTTGCTCGAACGCCTGCAACTCCTCGCTGCTGAAGACGTTGTCCAGACTCAACATGGGGATCTCGTGGCGTACCTGCTTGAAGGCGGTCAGCGGCTGGCCCCCCACCCGCACGCTCGGCGAGGCCGGGGTTTTCAGCTCGGGATGCTCGGCCTCCAGCGCGATCAGCTCGCGCATCAGGCGATCGTATTCGGCGTCCGGCACCGTGGGGTTGTCCAGCACATAGTACTGATGGCCGTACTCGGTCAGCAGCTCACACAGTTGACGGTGGCGGGAGAGGATATCGCTCATGAAAAAGTCTCGAAGTGTGACGGAACATTCAGTCTGGGGCAGAAACAAAAATGCGGCACCGGGGTACCGCACTTTTCATTGTTCAAGCCCCATGGCGCATCAGTCGCGGCTGGCCTCGTAGGCCGCCAGCTCGTGACGGTAGCGGGCGATGTCGTCGTCGCTGAGGGGACTGCGCGAGGCGTCGGTCAGCATGGCATCGAGATCGCTCGCCAGCTGATCCGCGGCCTGCAACATGTGCTCGAAGGCGAAGGCGGCATTGCTGCGAAGGGGCAGTTGCATGAAGAGGGACACACCCGGGGTGCTGAACTGCTCCATGCGATAGGGGTTGAAGGTACCCGGCTTGACCATGTTGATCATGGAGAAGAGCACTTCACCCTTGCCGCCCAGATCTTCGTGACGGTGGAAGATGTCCATCTCGCCAAACTTGAAGCCCAACGCCAGCAGGGAAGAGAGCAGGGTCGCACCTTGCAGATCGTGGCCGGGACGGGCCATCAGGTTGATGACATAGACATCCTGCCAGATCTTCTCGACCGGGGCCGGGGCGGGTTCTGGCTCGGCTGCGTGAACCGGCTCTTCATAGGCTGGCTCGTCATCGTAAGCGGGCTCTTCATAAGCCGGCTGGGCGTAGCGGGGAGCCTGCTGGGCAACCGGTGCCGGCTCGCGTGCACCGAAGGTCGGCGCCTGGGCATAGGCCGGCTCCACCAGCGGCTCTTCGTCCAGCGGCTGCATCATGGGCTCGCGCTGCGGACGGGAACGGTGTACCGGCGTACGGCGGATCACCTGTGCAGGTTTGCGCACCGGCGCGGCAGGGGCCTCTTCAACAGGGGCGGCAACCGGCTCGTCATAGTCCTCTTCTTCCTCATACACAGGCTGAGGGGGGACAGGGCGAGCGGCAGGCTTGCGCACCACGGGAGGCGGCAGATCGGCGTCGTCATCTTCATCATCGAAGGCGGGAACGGGGGCGACACGGCGGGGTTCGGGCTGACGGGCCTCGTCGCTGCGCAGTTTGGGCTCGGCACGACGGCCACCGCTCACCACACGCACCTGACCGATGCCATCGCTGTCGAAGGCGTCGTTGTCACGCTCACGGGACTTGGACTCCATCCGACCCAGGGGTTTCTCCTTGATCGGTGCCTGACGATTCTTTCTGTTGCTCCACAACCCGTGAATGAGCAATGCCGCGATGGCAATACCGCCCAGGGCAACCAAGATGTAACGCAATTCCTGCATTAGCTGCTTCTCTTTCTAGTTTTGCTCAGCCAAAGCGACGGCTTCACCGATATCGACCGACACTATGCGCGAAACCCCGGGCTCTTGCATTGTGACGCCAACCAGCTGCTCGGCCATCTCCATGGAGACCTTATTATGACTGATGTAAACGAACTGTACTGTGCTCGACATCTCTTTGACAAGAGAACAGAAGCGACCGACGTTCACTTCATCGAGCGGTGCATCCACCTCATCCAGCAGACAAAATGGTGCTGGATTGAGTCTGAAGATGGCAAAAACCAGCGCAAGGGCGGTTAGCGCCTTCTCCCCCCCGGAAAGCAGGGCAATGGTAGCATTCTTCTTGCCCGGAGGTCTTGCCATGATGCTCACTCCGGCCTCCAAAAGATCATCCGAAGTCAGCTCAAGCCAGGCACTGCCCCCCCCGAACACTTTTGGGAACAGGGATTTTAAATCTTCATTGACCTTATCGAAAGTGTCGCGGAAGCGTATTTGTGTTTCTTTATCAATTCTTTTAATGGCTTGGCTCAAGGTGTCGAGGGCCTGCTCCAGATCCTGGCACTGATTTTCCAGGTAGCTTGCGCGGGTTTTCGCCTCCTCATACTCCTCCAGTGCCGCCAGGTTGATGGCACCAAGCGCCTCCACCTGCGCCTCCAGCGTCTGGATCTCCTGGCGCAGCTTGCCGCGATCAGCGGCAATCAGCACAGCCTGATCGAGGTCCACCAGGCGCACGCCCAGCTCTTCGAACTGCTCGTGCAGTCCCTGCCGGCGCGTCAGGTTGCGCTCGCGCTCGAGCCGCAGGGTCGCCAGCTTCTCCTGAATTTTCACCAGTTGCTTGTGATCGGTGCTTCTGGCCTGCTCCAGCTCGGTCAGCTGACGATCCAGCTCTGCGAGCCGTTGGTGACAGGCCAGTTGCTGCGCCTCAAGATTGCGCTGCTCGACCAGCAGGGGCGACAGATCCTGACTCGGAGCGGCCCCTGGCTCCTTGAGTTCCGCCAGCTCCAGGCCGAGACGGGCCAGCTCCTGCTCGCGCAGCGTGATGAGCTGGCGCTGGTTCTGCTGCTCCAGTTGCAACCGCTGGCAGGCCGCCTGCTGCTGCTCCCGGCGAAGGCGCGCCTCTTCCAGCGCCCGCTCCGCCCCGCTTACCAGCTCCTGGGCAAGCAGCAGCGCCTCGGCGAGTACCTCCCCCTGCTCCTGCAGCTCGCCAAGGGCCGCTTCATCCTGCTCAAGCCGCTCCCCGGCCGACGCCAGCCGCTGCGCCTCCTCAGCCTGCTCTTTATCGAGCCGGGCCAGCTCTTCCCCCAGCTGGCCCAGGCGCTGCAAGCGCTCCTGGCGCTGCCCCTCGCGCAGACTCCAGGCTTCGCGCAGTTGCTGCCACCGCAGCTCCTGCTCGCGCAGGGTGCGCTGAGCCAGCTCATGGGCGCTGTGCAGCTGGGCCCGCGCTGCATCGGCGGCGACAAGCTGCTCGTCGAGTCTGTGCAGCGCCTCCCGGCCCGCGGCCAGCTCGGTGTG
>NZ_CAWMFQ010000290.1:0-361 GCF_963866995.1 Aeromonas sp. ZOR0002
TCCTGCCTTGCGTTGCTTCGCCCTGACGCCGCGGGAGGGAGTGACTACACTGGATGACGGCCAACGGCATCGTGCCGGATCGCCGCCGTAATGGGGCCCTGTTGTTTGTCATTTAACAACATGGGATCGGGCAGGATGCGGGGCCAGAAATGGGAACCAAATGGCCTCAGTTGCGGAAAATCAATTATTTTAGCCCCTAAAATGAGCTGTGAGCGAAAACGTTATCTTTCAAATTGAGGCCGTTTTCGCTCAAAACGTTGTTTCTGGATCATAAAAAGTATCCAAAAACTGGTGTATATTGCACGGCGGAAATTCCTTAACCATGAAGACTGACATGAAAAAGACCAAAATCGTCTGCACC
>NZ_CAWMFQ010000291.1:0-2869 GCF_963866995.1 Aeromonas sp. ZOR0002
GCGGCCCGTCGCCCGGGCCAGCAGCGCGAGCAGGACCCCCATGGCGGGATGGGGCCAATGCAGCGCAGGTCGCACTCTGTTGCCCAGTCCGCGCACCTGGGTCAGGCACAGGGGGAGCGCCAGCAGCAGGATGGCAGGGGCGCAGAAACCCTGATAGAGCGCCGCAGCCGGGCGGCCGAAGTGGACGAACGCGCTTTGCTTGGGGTTCCACGCCAGATGGGTCAACTGGGCGAGCCGCACCAGCAGGGCACCCTGTACCCCGGCCAGAGCAAAACCCAGCAGGGGGGCGGCCCACTGACCCACGAGGCGCAGTACGCAGGTCTCGCTCACCGCCTTGTTCAACCCCATCACCGAGAGCTTGCCGGTCTCCCGCTTGAGCCAGGGGGCGACCTGCAGCCTCGCCACGACCAGCGTCTCCTGGGTTGCCAGAGCGCGGCTCCCCCGGGCGAGTTCCCGCAAGGGGCGGGATTCGAGCATCAGCAGCAGGAACAGGAGGTCGAACAGGGGCTCGGAAAGGGAGAGATTGCGCACCGCCCAGAGACCGGCAGCGCAGGGCACCCAGACCACCAGCAGGGCAAGGAGCCCGGCCTGGCTCTGCTGGCGTGGCGTGCCGTCGGGGCGATAGACCTTCTGGCCGAGGCGGGTGAGCAGAGGCACTGCTGCGCCGGGTCGAAAGCGTGCGGGCCAGGGCAGCAGGGCCTCCAGCAGGGCGGCCCCCACCATGATGCCCGCCGTCGTGGAGGCGAGGGCGGTCATCAGGACATCCCAGGAGGGGGCGTCGATCACAGCTTGCCGAGCAGCGCGATGATCACTTCGGCGGAGTGTTGACCCGCCACCTCGATGAAGGCATCGAAGGATTCCACCTGCTCCTTGCCGGCGATGTCCGACATGGCCCGTACCACCAAATAGGGCACCTTGAACATGTGGCACACCTGGCCGATGGCGGCCCCTTCCATCTCCACCGCCAGCATCTGCGGGAAGTCGGCACGGGCTTTCGCGATGGCGTCCGGCTTGCACATGAACTGATCGCCGGTGCAGATGAGCCCGACCTTGGTCTGGTGCTTGCCTTGCTCGGCAATGCAGGCTTGTGCCAGGGCGATGAGTTTTTCGTCGCAGGGGAAGGCGGCGGGCTGCTGGGCCATCTGGCCCATCTCGTAACCGAAGGCGGTCACGTCCACGTCGTGGAAGCGCATCTCGCTCGCGATGACCACGTCACCGATGTGCAGATCCTGGGCGAAGCCGCCGGCGGAACCGGTGTTGATGACGCAATCGGGAGCGAACTTCTCCAGCAGCAGGCTGGTGGCGACGCTGGCGGCGACCTTGCCGATGCCGGAGCGGGTCAGGATCACCTCTTTACCGGCCAGCTTGCCCTGATAGAACTCGCAGCCGCCCAGTTGCAGGGTGGTGGGCTCGCTCAGCTGGCTGCGCAGGAGGGCTACTTCCTGCTCCATGGCGCCGATAATACCTACTTTCATCATCTACCTCGTCTCGATGGCCGCTGGGCCGAAAAAGTTGGCGGGGATGATAGCAAAACTTGGCGGTGGCGCCGAGCATTGCGATGGCGCGGATGGGGGGTCAGGGGTAGCGTCTGGCCAGGGCGGCCAGTTCACCACTGTCTGCGAGCCGTTGCAGGGTGTTGGCGAACAGGGTCAGGCGCTCGGGGGCACTGTGGCGATGGAACAGGATGTAGAAGGGAGTCTCTTCCATCACGGTGGGGAGGATGCGGATCTTGTCGGCCAGCCCCTGTTCGCGCAAGTCGGACTCAAACCCCGGGGAGCGGTAGTAGACGAAACGGCCGCGCTTCATCAACAACTTCTCGTAGTTGGCCTGGTTGCTGATCCCGCCGCTGTCGATGATGAGGCCGCCGATATCCTGGAGCCGGGCGATGGCGCCGCTGCCATGGTTGATGAGGATGATGCCCCCCTGGCCGAGGGCCCTGACATCCTGCCAGCTGCGTATCTCGACGGGATCGTCACGGCGCACCGCCAGGTGGTAGCGCACCGTGAAGATGGCGGGAGTCAGGACGATGAAGTGATCCCGCCTGGCCGGGCTCTCCCCCACGCCGCAGATGAAGTCCAGCTGACCGTGCTGCACCTTCTTTTCCAGCCGTCGCAGCGGCAGGAAGCGCTGATCTCCCTCAATGCGAAGGGCTGGCTCCCTTGCTTCCATGAGCCGGAAGAGATCGACGCAGATCCCGCCGACATGCCCGTCGGGGAGCGTCACGTACTTGGGGGACGACGCCTGCTGCGCGGCCGTATGAAAGACCTCGGTGGCGCCAATGGCCCTGGCGGTGAGGACAAGCAGACACAGCAGCAGGATTATCCTGAGGGTCATCCGGGCAGGCTTCCGATGGGATTCAGGCGCCGTACATCAACCAGTCAAAGGGCGCCGGGGGCTCAACATTAGGCGATTTCCCCCTCTTATTTCAAGGGGTTCGCGCTGTCGTCACCGGGCGCACGGGGCTTGAGGGGGGTGATCAGCCGAGTGCGGTGTCGAGGGTCATCATCAGGGCGAAGCCCGCCATGAGACCCAGGGTGGCGTGGGTCTGGTGGCCGTTGCGATGGGTTTCCTGGATCACCTCGTGGGAGACCACGGGTTGCATGGGGCATCGGCGTTTCATCCCAGGGCTGTATCCAGCGTCATCATCAGGGCGAAGCCTGCCATCAGGCCCAGGGTGGCGTGGGTCTGGTGGCCGTTGCGATGGGTTTCCGGGATCACCTCGTGGGAGACAACAAACAGCATGGCACCGGCCGCGAGCCCGAGGCCGATGGGGTAGGCGATGGCCATGCCGCTGGCGAGTCCGACCCCGAGCAGGGCGCCAAGCGGTTCCAGCAGGCCGCTGCCGATGGCGACCAGCACGGCCACCGGC
>NZ_CAWMFQ010000292.1:0-7473 GCF_963866995.1 Aeromonas sp. ZOR0002
CAGAAGCAGAGCTCCCGCCCGCGCCCGAGCCGCAGCCGCCGCTTGTGGAGTTCGGCGCGGCGCAGCAGCAGGCGAAAGTCGAAATTCACCACGTTCCAGCCGATGACGAGATCGGGATCGTGCAGGCTGAACCAGCCCTCAAGGGCACCGAGCAGGGCCGGCTCGTCCGCCACCCACTCGACGGGGGTCTCCCAGTCCTGCGAGCCCGGCTCCGGAGCACCAATCATGATGACCCGCGCGTCCTCTTCGCTATGAAGCCCCACCGAGAAGAGAGTGCCATCCATGGCGCACTCCACGTCCAGGGAGACCCAGGAGAGGGTCGGCGTCACCGCCTTCGGCGCACAGCGCGCCTCGTTTACCTCCCAGTAACCCTGCCTGCCCCCCTTTCGCCTCGCCTTGCCGTCAAAGCGCATCCCGGCGGTGATGAAGCGCTCCATGAGAAAGCGCTCGGGCAGGCGGATATCCGCCTCGAAGTGCTCCAATCCGCGGATGAGCAGCAGCTCGATGGCGCGGTGAAAGGCGCTCAGGGTGGCAAAGTAGCAGCCCACCACCCGGCTCCCCTCGAAGGTGTGCATGGGGAGGCGACGAAAACGCCCCCTCACCCCGGCCCCCTTGAAGAGCTCTGCCGCCTCCTCCAGGTGGCGTTCCGGCAGGAAGAAGACAGGCTCCTGCCCCGGCACCACCACCCGTACCGGCCCCTGTGCGCTCCAGAGCCACATCACGATCTCGGTACGCCCCTGCACATCCCGACCATGGCGGGTCAGGATGAAGCCGTCGAGCGGCGGGGTCACGGGAGGGAGGGGCTGGATGTCGGTCATGCAGGTGGTCGGGCTCAAGAGTGGGATGGGACTATTGTACGTTCATACAGTACCCGGCTGCAATTGCCTGGCTGGGCCCTCAGGGCAGGCGCTGTGCCCCGTCTTTGCCATCCGGCGCCGGATTGGGGCATAGTAACCTCGGCATCACTCACCGGCACCGGGCGAGACGGCATGTCCAACTCCCGGCAGACGCTGCAGCCTGCTCGCGCGTGCGCCAACCCTTTCCTCGACAAGGAGCACCCCATGACACAACAGTGGCAACGCATTGCCTCCCGCCTCACCGATGTGGGCGGCATCCCGGTGGCTCGCGCCATCCCGGTCAAGGAGCGGCGCACCATCGGGCCCTGGTGTTTTCTCGACCATATCGGCCCGACCCGCTTTGCCCCCGGCGCACCCGGCATGGATGTGGGGCCCCACCCCCACATCGCCCTGCAGACCTTCACCTGGATGCTGGAGGGGGAGATCCTCCACCGGGACAGCCTGGGCAGCAAGCAGGTGATCCGTCCGGGCCAGGTGAACCTGATGACCGCAGGACGGGGCATTGCCCACACGGAGGAGTCGGTCCCGAACCAGCCCGATCTGCACGCCGCCCAGCTCTGGATAGCCCTGCCCGAGGCGGATCAGCATACCCCGCCCCGCTTCGATCACTACCCGACGCTCCCCCGCTGGCAGCAAGGGGAGATCACCCTCACCCTGCTCATCGGCGAGCACGGCAGCCAGCGCGCCCCCACCCTGCACTTCTCCCCCATTCTGGGGCTGGATCTGCACACCCCCGAGGGAGGCGAGATCACCCTCCCCCTGGACCTCGCCTTCGAGCACGGCCTCTTTCCCCTCGCGGGGGAGACCATCGTCGCAGGGGAGGCCCTGGCCCCGGAGCAGCTGCTCTACCTGCCCCCCGGCAACCGGGAGGTGGTGCTGACCCTGCGCCCGGGTGCCCGGCTGCTGCTCATCGGCGGCGAACCCCTGCCCAGACCGCTGCAGATCTGGTGGAACTTCGTGAGCGTCGACAAGGAGGCCATTCGCACCGCCGCCGCCGACTGGGAGAGCGGTCATCCGCGCTTTGGCGAGGTGACGGGTTACCAGGGGCCTCGTCTCAAGGCGCCGCCCCTGACCGGGCTCTGAGCCAGGGTTCCAAAACAAAAGAGCGCCCATGGCGCTCTTGTTGACTGGAATGAAGGCCCGTCAGGACTCCTCTTCCTGCTCCGCCTGCAACCTGGCCCGGCGGGCCATGGCCTCCTCCTGGGCACTCTCTATCTCGTGCAGCACGCCATCCAGATCGATGGCCTCCCGGCTCTCTTCGAACAGGCCGGTGAGCTCGGTCTCGGGGCCCAGCTTGCCATCCTCGAACAAGGACCACATCTCCCGGGCATACCGGGTCTTGAGCAGCTCGGGGGCATACATGCCGTAGTAGTTGCGCATGTTGTCGACATCCCGCTCCAGCATGGCCCTGGCCTGGTTGTTGGCGGCGGCATCCACCACCTGGGGCAGGTCGATGATGACGGGCCCCTCCTCGTCCACCAGCACATTGAACTCCGAGAGATCCCCGTGAATGAGGCCGGCGCAGAGCATGCGCACCACGTAGCGGATCACCTTGCCATGATCCACCAGGGCCTGCTCACGGGTCAGGGCCACGTCGTTGAGACGGGGAGCGACGTTGCCGTCGGCGTCGGTGATGAGCTCCATCAGCAGCACGCCATCGAGGCAGACATAGGGCCTGGGCACCCGCACCCCGGCCGCCGCCAGCTTGAACAGGGCATCCACCTCGGTGTTCTGCCACACCTCTTCGTGCTGCTTGCGACCGTACTTGGAGCCCTTCTCCATGGCGCGGGCATCGCGGCTGCTGCGTACCCGCCGCCCTTCCTGATAGACCACGGCCTGCTTGAAGCTGCGCTTTGACGCCTCTTTGTAGACCTTGGCGCAGCGGATCTCGTCGCCGCAGCGCACCACATAGACGTCGGCCTCTTTGCCGCTCATCAGCCGGCTGATGACATCGTCCACCAGGCCGTCATCAACCAGAGGTTGGATTCGATTTGGAATTTTCATGACCGCCCTTTTACCCTATTTGCACCTTGTTTGCACCTGTTTGCTGGTGGCCTGCCACCCCTGTCAGAAACGGCCCGCAAGGGGGCCGTGTCGATCAAGGTTCCGGTGGCAGCCCCTGGCGGATGCGGCGGATCCCCGCCTCGTAGAGACCGTCCTCGCCCTGATCGTGCTCCTGGGTTTCGAAGATCTTGAGAAACCACATGTACTGCTCGGGGAAGCGGCCAAGCTGCTGCTCCACCATGCGGTTCATCTGGTTGACGTCCGCCACCAGATCCGCGGTGGGATAAGGGTCGAACGGCGCCTCGATCTCCAGCCGGTAGCACCCCTGATCCTCGTCGTAGCAGGCCAGAATGGGCACGGCGCGGGCACCGGTCAGCTTCACCAGCTTGGGCAGGGCCGGCAGGGTCGCCTTGGGGTGGTTGAAGAAGGGCACGAAGAGGCTCGCCTCCCGGCCGTGATCCTGATCCGGCAGATAGAAGAAGCTGTCGCCGCTGCGCAGGGCCTTGATGGCGGGCTTGATGCCGACGCTGCGCTCGTAGATACGCCCGCCCTTGCTGCGCTCGCGGTTGATATACCAGTCGAACACCGCATCCTTGGGGCTTTTCATCATGGTGCACATCTTGATCCCCTGGAGGGGGAAGTAGCGGCCAATCATGTCCACTGCCCAGGTGTGGGGCACCACGAAGATCATGGGGCGACCGGCTGCCCGCTCCGCCTCCACATGCTCCCAGCCGCTCACCTTGACGCGCCCCTTGAGGAAGTCGGGGCTGCGCCAGGTCAGCTCGCCAAAGCCCAGGAAGGTCTTGAGCCCCACCCGGATGGATTTCAGCAGCAGGGCCTGACGGCCCGCCTCGTCGAGATGGGGGAAGCAGATCTTGAGGTTGGTGTCGGCGATGTAGGCCTGCTTCCTGGAGACGCGCAGCAGCAGGGGGGCCAGGTAGTCGGCCAGCTTGTCCCGTGCCCTTGCCGGCACCCAGGCCAGCAGGGAGAGCAGGGCGACAGCCAGCCAGCTGCCCCACAGACGGGGGTGCAGCAGGCGCGGATGAAAAGAGGTATCAAACACCGGATCTTGTGCGGACATGGTCGCCATCGAATCATCAAAACAGACCGTCATTTTAGTGATCCTGACAGCTTTTTCTACCCTGCCCTGCACAGCGCCCCCGCGCCAAGTCACTGATCAGACAAGTTAGAAATAAAAAGTGGCCCGCTTGGGGCCACATTTTTGCACCGGGTGAGCGCAAGGCTCAGGGGTGAGGAGCAAGGCCCCGGCGGATGCGCCGGATCCCCTCTTCGTAGAGGCCATCCGGCCCCACCTGATCCTCACGGGTGTCGAAGATCTTGAGGAACCACATGTACTGGCCGGGGTGGCGGCAGAGCTGGCGCTCCACGCTGTCGTTCATGCGGCAGGTATCCGCCATCAGATCCCCGCTCGGGTAGTCGGCGTAGGGAGCCTCGACCTCCAACCGGTAGCCGTGCGCCTGCTCGTCATAGCAGGCCAGCACCGGCAGGGCCCGGGCGCCGGTCAGCTTCACCAGCCGTGGC
Source organism: Aeromonas sp. ZOR0002 (assembly GCF_963866995.1). Lineage (NCBI taxonomy): Bacteria > Pseudomonadati > Pseudomonadota > Gammaproteobacteria > Aeromonadales > Aeromonadaceae > Aeromonas > Aeromonas sp. ZOR0002. The sequence continues at coordinate 4,404 of NZ_CAWMFQ010000292.1, forward strand.
AGGGCCGGCAACGTCGCCTTGGGGTGGTTGAAGAAGGGGGCGAACAGGCTTGCCTCCCGGCCGTGATCCTGATCCGGCAGATAGAAGAAGCTCAGACCGGATTTCACCGCCTTGATCACCGGCTTGATGCCGGCGCTGCGCTCATAGACGCGGCAGCCGTGCCGGGCCCGCGCGCCGTTGATGTGCCAGTCGAACACCGGGTTGCGGGCGCTCTTCATCATGGTGCACATGGGCAGGCCCCGCTGGGCAAAGTAGTAGCCCGCCGCGTCGATGGGCCAGCTGTGGGGCACCACCAGGATCACCGGTCGGCCAGCGGCCTGCTCCGCCTCGATATGTTCCCAGCCGCTGACCTGGATCCGCCCCATCACGTGGGCGGGGCTGCGCCAGGTGAACTCGCCAAAGCCCAGCAGGCTCTTGAGGCCGACCCGGATGGAGGTCATCAGGATGGCCTCCCGCTCGGCCTCGCTCTTCTCCTTGAAGCAGATGGCGAGGTTGGTCCTGGCGATGTAGATCTGCTTCTTCGAGATGGCGCATACCAGGGGCGTCAGAGCATCGGCCAGGCGATCCCGCCAGCGCGGGGGCACGAAGGCGAGCACACCGATGGCGCCGAGGGCGAGCCAGCTCAACCAGTAACGGGGGTGCAGCAGACGAGGCTGGAATCGGGCGTCAAACACGGGATCAGATGAGGACATGGGGCACGACAAAACAGTGGGAAGATAAAGTGGCGCGCATCGTGACAGGTATTACCAGTTAACGCCAACTGAATGTCGCCTGTATGGGCAACTATTTAAGCCACTTCACGGATTGACAAAATTAATCTGCTTCATTTGATTCCCCTCTGTGTCACTGCATCACGAACGGCAGACCCCGCACGGGCGGGGTCGATGACGAGGGGGGATGAAAACCTTGTGCCTAGCGGCGTGCGGGCTGCCCCGGCAGGTCATTCTGCACCGCCGGCAGGAAGAACATCAGGTAACGCAGGGCCACGTAACCCACCACCAGGGTGGCCACCCCCAGCTCCAGATAGGCCAGCTGATGGAGCTGCTCGGCATAGCGGGCCGCCTGTGGCCACTGCGACAGCAGGTGACTCACCTTGAACAGGGCGGTGGCCCCGATCACCAGGGGGAAGGTGAAAGCGGCGTAACCCGGCGAGAACGGCAGGCGCAGCAGCTTGATGAAGGCCAGGTAGATGATGCCGGTCATCAGCACGGCGATCCCGAGCAGCACCGCCACCAGCAGCAGGGAGGGATCCTGGCTCACGGTGAGGTAGCCGGCCAGCGACAGGCTCGCCGGGGCGGCCAGGATGGCGATGGTGGGCTTGGCGGCATCCGGCACCTCATGGCTGAAGATGAGGCGATAGAGCATCAGCGGCAGCATCAGGCCGTAGCAGGCCATGCCGAACCAGAGCAGGCCGGTGGCCAGGGATGCGAAGGGACCGCCCGGGTAGGCCACGTCAGCCACGATGATCCCCACCGGCGGCACGAACCAGCTCGGCACCATGTGATGGATTTCGAACGCTCTGGCCCTGTGCCAGACGAAGGTGGCGAGGAAGACGAGGTGGATGATGACCGCAAACAGCCAGAGCCCCTGCCCCAGGGTCGGGGCGAGCAGGCCGACCGCCTTGGAGACCACCATGGTCCCCATGGCGTAGGTGGGCACCACGCTGCCCACCACGGGATGGGCGAGATCCTGCCACAGCAGGCGCGGGTGGATCAGAAACTTGAAGGTCAGGACGAGGAGCAGCACGGCGGCGATGGCGGCCCCCAGCAGTTGCAGACGGCCATCGAACTGACCGGCATTTTCCCAGCACCAGCCGAGGCTGGCGATCCCCAGAGCCAGACCGGCCATGGGGGTCGGGGCGGCGGCCAGGGAGCGGCGGGTTCTTGCGATCATGGCGAATACCCTCTTGATGATGACGATGGGCATAGGATAAAGGGGGTCTATCGTTTACGATATCTAAATGAATTGAACTTAGCGTTTAGGAAAATCAAACGATATGAAGCTCACCCTGCAACAACTCAAGGTGTTTGCCACCATCGCCCGCCACGGCAACCTGGGGGGCGCCGCCAATGAACTCTGCCTGAGCAAGGGGGCCGTCTCCCAGTCGCTGCAGGAGCTGGAGCGCCAGCTCGCCACGCCCCTGTTCGACCGGGTGCACCCGAGGCTCCAGCTCAACAGCGAGGGGCGCCTGCTGCAACCGGCCGCCGAGGAGCTGCTGACCCGGATGCAGGAGATAGAACAGCTCTTCAGCCCCGATGCCGAGCCGAGCGGCCAGCTGCACCTCGGGGCCAGCCAGACCATCGGCAACTACCTGCTGCCCGCCCTGCTGGCGGAGGGGGCCCAGGAGCTGGGGGCCGCCCCCAGGGTCACCATCGCCAACACCCACCTCCTTTGCCATGCCCTCGCCCACTTCGAACTGGATCTCGCCCTCATCGAGGGGGAGAACCACCACCCGGACCTGGTGAGCGAACCCTGGCTGGAGGACGAGATGCTCATCATCGCCGCCCCCGGTCACCCCCTGGCGGATCAGCTCGAGCTGCCCCTGCGCCGGCTTGCCGGGGAAACCTGGGTGCTGCGCGAGGCGCAATCCGGCAGCCGCGAGCAGTTCGAGCAGCAGCTCCAGCCTCACCTGCCCCGCTGGCAGGCGGGGATAGAGCTCAATACCCTGGAGGCGGTGATGCTGGCGGTGGAGAAGGGGCTCGGCATCTCCTTCATCTCCCGCCTCGCGGTGGCGGACCGACTGGCACAGGGGCGCCTGGTGGCCCTCACCCCGAGTCGCCGCTTCCCCCGCCAGCTCTCCCTCGTCTGGCACAAGCAGAAGTTCCACTCCGCCGCCCTGCGCCGCTTCCTGGCCTTCTGCCGCGCCCAGACCCTGGCGTGAGAACCCCTTCGGATACGACAAGGGCGCCATTGGCGCCCTTGTCGTTCAAGCGATGAGCACTTCTGCCCTCCGCCCTTCTCCGGCCTCAGCCGGCGAGTCCCCCTTCAATCCAGCCGAGCACCTGCCGGGTCACGGCCTGGGGCACCCAGGGGGAGTCCAGCAGCCGGTGGCGCAGGCAATCGACTGTGA
>NZ_CAWMFQ010000293.1:0-16476 GCF_963866995.1 Aeromonas sp. ZOR0002
GATGATCGGGCAGCGATTCCCCCACCACCTCGCGGCGGCAGGTGGCCAGCCGGTGACCGTCCGTCGCCACGGTACGCAGGCCGTGACCTTCGCTCTCGAACAGCATGCCGTTCAGGTAGTAGCGCACGTCCTGGCTCGCCATGGAGAACTGGGTCGCGTCGATGAGTTTTTTCAGCTCCAGCTGGCTGATGTCGAACTCGAGCACGGATTCCCAATCCTCGATGTTCGGGTATTCGGTCGCCGGCAGGGTCGACAGGTTGAAGCGGGAGCGGCCGGAACGGATGATGAGGCGCTCTCCCTCGGTGCTGAGGCGGATCTCCGCCCCCTCCGGCAGACCGCGACAGATGTCCAGCAGCTTGCGCGCCGGCACTGTGGTGCGGCCATCCTGGCTGTCGCTGTTGAGATAGACCTGTCCGATCATCTCCACCTCGAGATCGGTCCCGGTCAGCGACAGCAGGCCATTGCTGACATCGAGCAGGACGTTGCCGAGGATGGGCAGGGTCGGCCGGCCACCCAGGGCACCGGACACCAGTTGCAGGGGACGTAACAGGGCCTCACGGCTAATTTCGAGCTGCATCTGTGCTCTCCGTTGTTATTGGGAGGAAAGGATTCGGATCAGGCTGGAACATGCAATCTGCATCTGTGCACTCCGTTCCGTTATCAGGAAGAAAGGGTACGGATCAGGTTGGAATAATCTTCCTTGATGTCGTGACTCTCTTCCTTCAGCTGCTCGATCTTGCGGCAGGCATGAAGAACCGTGGTGTGGTCACGGCCACCAAAGGCATCCCCTATCTCAGGCAAGCTGTGGTTGGTCAGCTCCTTGGCCAGCGCCATCGCCAGCTGGCGCGGGCGGGCAACGGAACGGGAGCGACGCTTGGAGAGCAGATCCGCCAGCTTGATCTTGTAATACTCCGCCACCGTCTTCTGGATGTTGTCGATGGTGACCAGCTTCTCCTGCAAGGCCAGGAGATCGCGCAGCGCCTCGCGCACGAAGTCGATGTTGATGGCGCGGCCGGTGAAGTTGGCATTGGCGATCACCCGGTTGAGGGCACCTTCCAGTTCACGGACGTTGGAGCGAAGTCGTTTGGCGATGAAGAAGGCCACTTCGTCCGGCAGGTGGATCTGGTTCTCGTCCGCCTTGCGCATCAGGATCGCCACCCGGGTCTCCAGCTCGGGCGGTTCGATCGCCACCGTCAGGCCCCAGCCGAAGCGGGACTTGAGACGATCTTCCACCCCGTTGATCTCTTTCGGATAACGGTCCGAGGTCAGGATGATCTGCTGGTTGCCTTCAAGCAGGGCGTTGAAGGTGTGGAAGAACTCCTCCTGGGAGCGCTCCTTGTTGGCGAAGAACTGGATGTCATCGATGAGCAGGGCATCGACGCTACGGTAATAACGCTTGAACTCTTCAATGGCGTTATTCTGCAGCGCCTTCACCATGTCCTGCACGAACCGTTCGGAGTGCATGTAGATGACTTTGGCGTCTTTCTTGCGATCCTTGATGGCATTGCCAACGGCGTGCAGCAGGTGGGTCTTGCCAAGGCCAGTGCCGCCATAGAGGAACAGCGGGTTGTAGGCACCACCCGGATTGTCGGCCACCTGACGGGCGGCCGCACGGGCCAGCTGGTTGGACTTACCCTCGACGAAATTCTCGAAGGTATAGTTCACGTTGGTGTTGCTCTTGTGGTTTGGCTCGGGCTTGTTTTCGGCCTTGTTTTCCCAGCTCTTGGGAGAGTTATTCACAGGATCGACACCACGGGCCGGCGCCCTGGCGACCGCGACGGGATGAGGGCGATTGCCGATATCAAAACGCAGGGTGGGAGCGTCGGCTCCGCACAGCTCGTTGATGATGCCGTTGACCCGGAGCAGGTACTTGTCGCGTACCCAGTCCAGAACAAAGCGGTTCGGTGCATACAGGGTCAGAGTATTGTCACTCAACTCCGCTTGAAGCGGCCGGATCCACATGCTGAATTCTGCCGAGGGCAACTCATCTTGCAGCCGGTTAAGGCACTGCTGCCATAGCGAAGCAGTCACTCTAGACTCCCGTCAATTGATTAAGTAAAGACCGGCTATTCTACGTTTTTAGTGGCCGGATCTCCAGTTGCTGCCGCACGGATCCAGCAAATAAGATCCTTGACTTTCAAGGATCCAACGCCCCAGGATCCCATTTCATCCCCAAAGTTACCCACAGCCGGATATCGGCAATGTGGACAGAATGGCGCGCTGCAACCATAGTTATTTTATATAACCAAATATCATTTATTTTTTATATTTTATTCCAATAACATCAGCGCCAACCCGTGATTACAACTAAAAATACAGCACTACAGAGAGAGGAATCCCCATGAAATCCACCATCAAACTGATTTCCGGCGCCGCCATTCTGCTGGCCAGCCTGTCCGGCCAGGCCATCGCCCAGGAAACCATCAAGGTCGGCATGTCCGGCAAATATTTCCCGTTCACCTTCGTCAAGCAGGACAAGCTGCAGGGCTTCGAGGTGGACATGTGGAACCAGATCGGTGAGCGCACCGGCTACAAGGTCGAGTTCGTGACCGCCAGCTTCTCCGGCCTGTTCGGCATGCTGGAAACCGGCCGCGTTGACACCATCTCCAACCAGATCACCATCACCGACGAGCGCAAGGCCAAGTACGCCTTCTCCCAGCCCTATGTCTATGACGGTGCCCAGATCGTGGTCCGCAAGGGCAACAACACCATCCACGGCATCAAGGATCTGGAAGGCAAGAAGGTCGCCGTCAACCTGGGCTCCAACTTCGAAGAGCTGCTGCGCAAGAACGACCCCAACAAGAAGATCGACATCCGCACCTATGACTCCGCCTTCGAGCAGGATGTCGCCCTGGGCCGCATCGACGCCTTCGTGATGGACCGCGTCTCCACCGCCCAGCTGATCAAGGAATCCAAGCTGCCGCTGCAACAGGCCGGTGCACCGTTCGAAACCATCGAGAACGCCCTGCCCTTCCTGAAGACCCCGGAAAAGCAGGCCGTGCTGAAGAAGGTTGACGATGCCCTCACCGCCATGCGCAAAGACGGCACCCTGACCAAAATCTCCGAAAAATGGTTCGCAGCGGACATCACCAGCAAATAAATGATGGAATTTGACCTCGAGTACACGCTAGGGCTGTTTCCCATCCTGCTCAAATACCTGGGCACCACGATGGAAATGGCCCTGTGGGGATTCGTATTGGCACTCGTACTGTCGCTGATCCTGGCGATAGTACGAGTGTTTCGCGTTCCCGCACTTCACTGGCTGGCGATGCTGTATATCTCGTTCTTCCGGGGTACACCGCTGCTCGTCCAGCTGTTCCTGCTCTATTACGGGCTGCCGCAGCTCTTCCCCATCTTCGTGGGGATGGATGCCTTTACCGCCGCCATCATCGGCCTGACCCTGCACTTCGCCGCCTACATGGCAGAGTCGATCCGGGCAGCCATTCTCGGCATCCACAAGAGCCAGATGGAAGCCGCCCTCAGCATCGGCATGAGCCGGCTGCAGGCGATGCAGCGGATCATCCTGCCCCAGGCGGCCCGCATCGCGACACCATCGCTGATGAACTACTTCATCGACATGATCAAGAGCACTTCCCTGGCGTTTACCCTGGGTGTGGCGGAGATCATGGGCAAGGCCCAGATGGAAGCGGCCTCCTCCTTCAAGTTCTTCGAGAGCTTCATGGCGGTGGCGCTGATCTACTGGGTGGTGGTCATCTTCTTCACCCGCTTGCAGCATCTGCTGGAAGTGCGGCTGAACCGTGCTTATTAAAGGAGGCCTGTCATGATCAACCTAACGGGTCTCTCCAAGGCCTATGACGGAAATCAGGTGCTCAACGGCATCGATCTTGAGGTAAAGAAGGGGGAGATTGTCGTCATCATCGGCCCCTCCGGTACCGGCAAGTCGACTCTGCTGCGCTGCCTCAACCTGCTGGAAACCCCGGATGCAGGGCGGCTCGTCATCGATGACCTCGCCGTGGATCTGGCCAAGGCCAGCGACCAGCAGGCCATCGAACTGCGCAAACGCGCCTCTTTCGTGTTCCAGAACTACGCCCTGTTCGCCAACAAGACGGCGCTGGACAACATCGCCGAGGGGCTGATCACCGTCTGGAAACAGCCGAAGGCGGAGGCTCGTGCCACTGCCCTGGGCATCCTCAAGGACATCGGCCTCGCCGAGAAACAGGATGCCTACCCGGCCTCCCTCTCCGGCGGCCAGCAACAGCGCGTCGGCATCGGCCGGGCCATGGCGGCCCACTCCAAGGTGATCCTGTTTGACGAGCCCACCTCCGCCCTCGATCCCGAGTGGGTCGACGAGGTGCTGGGCCTGATGAAGCAGCTCGCCCGCCAGCACCAGACCATGGTGGTGGTGACCCACGAGATCGAGTTTGCCCGTGATGTCGCCGATCGGGTGATCTTCATGGAAGGAGGCCGGATCGTGGAGCAGGGCCCGCCGGATCAGATATTGGTCGATCCGCAGGATCCCCGTACCCGGGAGTTCCTGCGCAAAGTACTTAAATAGCTCTCTCTTTGGCGGCCTGGCCGCCTTTTTTCTTGAGGGATCCTTGTTTAACCCCGGGTTGCCAGTATAATTCGGGGCCCTTGATCCTCCGGATACTGCCAGATTATCCCGCTCGGTCGACGAACGGGGCGAGATGGAAAGGAACGGCGGATTGACGAGAAGCTGAACTCTGTTTAGAATTCGGCCTCTTTTGCTAGTCGTCACACGCTATAGCTGGCGCGTCGGCTAAGTGTGACAATCAAAACTGTACAGAAATACGGAATCGAATCATGAAACGTACTTTTCAACCGTCCAACCTGAAGCGCAAGCGCTCTCACGGTTTCCGCGCTCGCATGGCTACTGCCAACGGCCGCAAAGTTCTGGCCGCTCGTCGTGCCAAGGGTCGTGCCCGCCTGGTAGTCTAATGCCTACCCAGCACACCTTCTCTCGGGAGTTACGTCTGTTAACTCCCGAACACTTCAAACGCGTTTTCGCCGAGCCTGTCCGGGCCGCTTCTCCGCAAATTACGCTTCTTGCTTGCCCCAACTCCCTCGAACACCCCCGTCTTGGCCTCGCCGTGCCCAAAAAGGCGCTCAAGCGTGCCGTCTGGCGCAACCGTGTAAAACGAGTGGTTCGGGAAAGTTTTCGCCTCAATCAAGCCAATCTGCCCGCTATCGACATCGTCGTGATCGCCAAGGGTGGCGTGAAGGAGATGGACAACGAAGCGCTGTTCAAGTTACTGGAAAAGCTATGGCGCACTCTGTCACGCCGTTGCAATGGGTAGCAATCAAACTGATACGCCTGTATCAGCTAATCATTAGTCCCCTGCTCGGGCCGCGCTGCCGTTTCACCCCGACTTGTTCCCAATTTGCGATAGAAGCAATCCGACTTCACGGTTTCATAAAAGGCGTTTGGTTAGCCAGCAAACGTCTATTAAAATGCCATCCCTTATCCGAGGGTGGTTATGACCCGGTTCCGCAACCAAAGCGAAGAAACTGAAGACTATGGAATCACAACGCAATTTACTCCTGATCGGTTTGCTGTTCGTGAGCTTCTTGCTCTGGCAACAGTGGGAGTCCGACAAGGCTCCGAAGCCGGCCCCGACTACCGTGGCCCAAACCGAACATTTCGTACCTGAAGCCGGTCAGACCGGTGATATTCCTCAGGTTTCCGAGCAAGCAAATGGTAACGCCGCGCGCAAGCTGATCACCGTCTCCTCCGACGTGCTCAAATTGACCTTGGACACCCAGGGCGGTGACATCGTCTCTGCCGAGCTGCTGGCCCACAAGCTGGAAGAAGGCAAGGAACAGCCGTTCACCCTGCTGACCAGCCAGCCTGCCCACCTCTATGTGGCCCAGAGCGGTCTGGTCGGTCGCAATGGTCCGGACAGCCAGGCCCAGGGTCGTCCCACCTATGAAGCCGCCCAGACCAGCTATCAGCTGGCCGATGGTCAGGATCAAGTCGTCGTTCCGATGACCTGGACCGACAGCAAGGGTGTGGTCTTCACCAAGGAGTTCGTGCTCAAGCGCGGTGATTACGCCGTGGGCGTCGACTACAAGATCGACAACAAGTCTGCCGAGCCGGTCCAGGTACAGTTCTACGGTCAGCTGAAGCAGACCATGACCACGCCGAAGGATCAGGAAGGTCATGCCATGGTGGCCAGTGCCTACCGTGGTGGTGCCTTCTCCAGCGAAGACTCCCGCTACAAGAAGTACACCTTCGACGAGATGAAGGATGCCGACCTGAACAAGACCACCCAGGGTGGTTGGGTCGCCATGCTGCAGCACTACTTCGTCTCTGCCTGGGCCCCGAATGCCAACGACACCAACAGCTTCTACAGCCGCGTGATCCCGGGCAAGGACCAGGCCATCATCGGCTACAAGGCGCCGCTGGTTGACGTCGCTGCCGGCCAGCAGGCCGAAGTGAGCGGCAAGCTGTGGATCGGTCCCAAGCTGCAGGATCAGATGGCCAAGGTGGCAAACCACCTGGATCTGACCGTCGACTACGGCTGGCTCTGGTTCATCGCCCAACCGCTGCACTGGCTGCTGACCGTGTTCCACGGTTTCGTCCAGAACTGGGGTCTGGCCATCATCATGCTGACCCTGCTGGTGCGCGGCATCATGTTCCCGCTGACCAAGGCCCAGTACACCTCCATGGCCAAGATGCGCATGCTCCAGCCCAAGCTGGCTGCGCTCAAGGAACGCTTCGGTGACGATCGCCAGAAGATGTCCCAGGGCATGATGGAGCTGTACAAGAAGGAGAAGGTCAACCCGCTGGGCGGCTGCCTGCCCATCCTGGTACAGATGCCCATCTTCATCGCCCTCTACTGGGCACTGATGGAGTCTGTAGAGCTGCGCCACGCGCCGTTCGCCCTGTGGATCACCGACCTGTCGGTGAAGGACCCCTTCTTCGTGCTGCCAATCCTCATGGGTGCCTCCATGTGGTATCTGCAGAAGATGAGCCCGACCACCATCACGGACCCGATGCAGCAGAAGGTGATGCAGTTCATGCCGATCATCTTCACCTTCATGTTCCTCTGGTTCCCGGCAGGTCTGACTCTGTACTGGCTGGTGAGCAACGTCATCTCCATCATCCAGCAGACCATCATCTATCGTCAGCTGGAGAAGAAAGGCCTGCACTCACGCAACTGATGCGCAGCCCATCTTTCCTGATGACAAAAGAGGCGGCCTTCGGGCCGCCTTTTTTATTACAATGTCCCCCACCCTCTTACTCATTCAGCCAACCAGCGAGTCAAGCAAGATGACAACAGATACCATCGTGGCCCAGGCCACCGCCCCCGGCCGTGGCGGCGTCGGCATAGTCCGCGTCTCCGGCCCTGCCGCCGAGCGGGTCGCCGAGATAGTGCTCGGCAAGCTCCCAAGGGTGCGTTATGCCGAATATCTGCCGTTCAGGGACGAGCAGGGCCAGGCGCTGGATCAGGGCATCGCCCTGCTGTTCAAGGCTCCCAACAGCTTCACCGGCGAAGACGTGCTGGAGCTGCAGGGCCATGGCGGCCCCGTCATTCTCGACATGCTGATCCGCCGCATCCTGCAGATCGACGGCATCCGCCCCGCCCGCCCGGGCGAGTTCAGCGAGCGCGCCTTCCTCAACGACAAGCTGGATCTGGCCCAGGCCGAGGCCATCGCCGATCTCATCGAAGCCTCCAGCGAGCAGGCCGCCCGCAGCGCCATGCACTCCCTCCAGGGGCAGTTCTCCGGCAAGGTTCAGCAGTTGGTGGAGAGTCTCACCCGGCTGCGCATCTATGTGGAAGCGGCCATCGACTTCCCGGATGAAGAGATCGACTTTCTCTCCGACGGCAAGGTGGCGGGTGACCTCTACGCCATCATGTCCGAGCTGGACGACGTGCGCGGCGAGGCCAAGCAGGGTGCCCTGCTGCGAGAGGGGATGAAGGTGGTGATCGCCGGTCGCCCCAACGCCGGTAAATCGAGCCTGCTCAACGCCCTCGCAGGCCGCGAGTCCGCCATCGTCACCGAGATCGCCGGTACCACCCGCGACGTGCTGCGCGAGCACATCCATCTGGACGGCATGCCGCTGCACATCATCGACACCGCGGGCCTGCGCGATACCCAGGACAAGGTGGAACAGATCGGCATCGAGCGTGCCTGGGCCGAGATCGAACAGGCCGACCGGGTGCTGTTCATGGTGGACGGCACCACCACGGATGCCGTCGATCCCCACGATATCTGGCCGGAATTCGTTGATCGGTTGCCAAAAAACATCGGCCTCACCGTGGTGCGCAACAAGGCGGACCTGACCGGCGAGGATCTGGCACCGAGCCAGGAGCAGGGCCACGCCGTCTATCGCATCTCCGCCAAGACCGAGCTGGGGCTGCCCGCACTGCGCGAGCACCTCAAGGCCTGCATGGGCTTCCAGGGCAACACCGAAGGGGGCTTCATGGCCCGCCGCCGCCACCTGGACGCACTGGAGCGCGCCGCCGAACGGCTGCTGGTAGCCAGGGAGCAGCTTGAGGTCTATGTGGCTGGCGAACTGGTGGCCGAGGAGCTGCGCCTGGCCCAGGAGTCCCTGTCCGAGATCACCGGCGAGTTCAGCTCCGACGATCTGCTGGGCCGCATCTTCTCCAGCTTCTGCATCGGCAAGTAATGTGGTGAAAAATCAGCAATAAAAAGCAGCCAGTGAGAACATAAGATATTGTAAATATTGGACTTTGTTTTTTACTGGCTGTTCTTGCCTGATCTTGTTTCGTGAGAATTTACCCCGAGAGTACCCCACAGTAACCTCTTGGGGTACTTTTGGGGGACACTTATGAAGATCAGCATCGAATACCGCGCACCGGACGCCGAAGGCAAGCGCGCTCTGCGCTTAACCTACTACGCCGGCTCCTACTTTGACCCAACCACGGGCATCCGCAAGCACAAACGCAGCAGAGAGACCCTGGATCTCTTCCTGTACGACAAGCCGCGTACCCCAGCACAGCGGCTCCACAACAAAGAAACCCAGCGAGCAGCCGAAGCTATCCGCGCCAAGCGACTCTTCGAGTACGAGACTGGTAAACACCATCTGGATTTCTCGAACGCCTACAAGGCCAGCTTCTTCGAGTACTTCCAAGAGGTTACAGACCAAAAAGCGGCAGGCAGCAAGAGCAACCATTCCATCTGGATATCAGCCCTCAAGCATTTACGCCAGTACCATAAGCTGCCGGAGCTGACTTTCGAGGAAGTAGATCAGCTGTTCCTGGAGGGGTTTCGGCATTACCTGATGCACAAGGCCCGCACCAAAAGCGGCACACCACTGAGCCGCAACACCCAGAGTGCCTATTTCAACAAGTTAAGGGCAGCCCTGAACCAAGCTGAGCAGGAACGGCTGCTACCGGATAATCCGGTACGACGTGTCAAAGCTATCCAGGGGGAAAAGAACAAACGGGTTTACCTGACCGAAGACGAGGTACGAGCTCTGGCCCAAGCCGAGTGCCGCTACGACGTTCTTAAGCGCGCCTTTCTGTTCTCTTGTTGCACTGGCTTGCGCTGGTCCGACATTCACAAGCTGACCTGGGCCGAGCTGGAGCCCTTCTATGGCCATTACCGTATCGTCTTCACCCAGAAAAAGACCAGCGGCCTGCAATACCTGGATTTGAATGACATGGCGATGCAGCTGATGGGGCGCCCAGGCAAGGCAACAGAGCGGATCTTCAAGGGCCTCAAGTACTCGGCTTGGCACAACATGGAGCTCACCCGGTGGGCGTTGCTGGCGGGTATAACCAAGAAGGTAACCTTCCACAGCGCACGTCATACCTTCGCCGTGATCCAGCTTAACCGCGGCGTCGATATCTATGCCCTCTCCCGCTTGCTGGGACACAGTGAGCTGAGAACCACAGAGATCTATGCAGACATCCTTGAATCACGGCGTAGAGATGCCATGCTCGATTTTCCCAACGTATTGGCGTGATAGAAGCCCCCTCGACGAGACCATGGCCAGAAAGAGCCAACAAATAGGCCAGCGCAACCATACGCTGGCCTAGATTATCTTAGATAATATAGATCAGATTTCAGGATCGCCCTGCAGCCCAAGCGGTAACTGGGTTTCACTGAATTGGCTTGTGACCGTTATCGTGAACTTTGTGACCACTTTCGTGATAGTTTGTGACCGTTATCGTGATAGTGCAGGCCGGCCGATGGTAAACCGCCCCTTGGCATGTTCGCAGATAGACCAGCCCAAAGCAGTCAGCTCATCCAATGCCTTGCGAACTCGTGATTGCCGCTTGCGATGGGTGGCCGTGCTGACCTCATCGGGAAAGGCATAAGCGACCAAGGTGTCTAACTGCACAGCCCTTTTCTGACCACAATCCACCCAGGCACATAGCCGCTGATGCAATAACCGAGCGATGCTGCCATTCAAGTGCCGAACTTCTGTCATGTCGATACGAACATGGCGACCATTACCCATAATGGCGTAGGTCAGCAAGGGATTAAGCGCCACAAAAAGTCCATCAGTCTGAGTGTCACTGACATAGTTCGCCAATAAGCGAAATCCGCTACGCTGGCCAGCCACCTTTGCGATCACCGACACCTTCCACAATCGCTCGATACAGCAACGTACAGTATTGGTATCCCGAGGATTGGCGTATCCAATCTCCTTGGCCAGTTTGCGCAGGCTGCTTCTGACCACCAATACCCTTTGCTGGTTGGCAGCCCAACGAAGATCCAGAAGATCTCGCAATATCGTCCCAGTTTCGCTCACTGCAACTGGCTCAATCTCGTTACTTTGTGACTCAAGTCCAGCCATGGCAACCAACCCCTGAAGCACACGGAGGTCATCTGCACCCAACGGCTCAGGCCCGGAGAACTCGATCTGATTGCCACCACCGAAACAGTAAATCACCTCCAGCTTGTCACGGCGGCGTTGGCCATGCGAGATCGCCCTAAACAACCCGGGAGCAAGGCAATGCATATGGTCGTGCCGGGCATGAGTCAATTCAAAGCAAGACACGTTTACCTCCAGCCCGGCGTATTACGTCCAAACCAGCGGGGTGCAGCACACCACCTTCCCCCCGCACCAACCAGCGCTCTGGTAGTGGCGGCCCATAATTGCTTTTGCTTACCCCAAACCGCACGTAAAGCTGGCTCTTCTCTACCGATACGCCCAGCTTCTGCGCCTCTTTCTTGGTCATAGTGGCGAGATAGGCCTGCCAGCGAACGTTGTCCACCAGTACCGACGAACCACGGCTTGCCTGCTGCAGATCGCCAGCTTCTTGGAATGCCGCAGATTTACTGGTGTGGTGTACAAACAGCACAGCGCATCCCAGCCCCATGGCCAGCCGTTCCAACTGACCTAGTACCTGCGTCATGGCACAGGCCGCATTCTCGTCGGCATCGTGGAAGCGCCTCAAAGTATCGATGACAATCAACCTCACCCCTTTAGCCCAAATAGCAATCGCTTCCCACCAATGGCTATCCAGCACATTCGGGCTGGCACCCTGAAGCGATATCAAACGAAGGCCTCGTTCAACGTTGGCACGAAGTTCAGCATCAAGGCCTCCGCCCAAGGCAAACAAGCGCTGGTGCAGAACAGGCCAAGGGTCCTCGGCAGGCAGGTAGAGCACAGCCCCCCTGCCCAGCTTGCCAAGTTCAATCCAATCCGGCCCACCGGCGATCTGCATTGCCAGTTGTAATGCCAACATCGATTTGCCCACACCTCCCGGTGACACCAAAGCACCAACGCAGCCCACCGGCAGCCCCGGGAGGACAAAATCGAGGGGTTTCGGAGGTTCAACAAAAGCCGACCGGAGATCCTGAGGCCAGTGAGATGCGATGAGATCTCGTTCCATAACAGCCTCACAACCGCCCATGACTAGCTTGCCGCACACGCTTGGTTACATGCTCAGTGAGTTCGGCGTCCGGTGAAATGCGGTGGGAGAGCAGCCAGTCCAGCAGCTCAACGCGCTTAAAGTAGATCTTTTTGCCTTGTGGCTTGTAATGCGGCAGACGCTTTTCACTGGTCAGCCGGTACACATAGCTGACAGAAACCCCCAGCAACTCGGCACACTCCTCGGCAGAAATCACCTCCTTCTGCCCCTGCCCTTGCTGGATCACCAACCGTTTCAGCTCATACAGCTCTTTCAGAATTATCCCGTTTGGATCGCTGTAAACTGACGGATTTTGCTCACGCATGCAGATGATCTCCCTGTAACAAACATCAACATGCAAAGCGTACCGGGGACCTAACGAAATACAGAGCGCTGTAAGTGCCCAAAATGGGCACTTACAGCGTTTTCAGGAAAATTTTCACATGTGAAATTTTGGTGAGAAACTGCTGCCAGTAAAGTCATCAGGCTCCACCAGATCCGTCACAAAATGGGGTAAGAATGTTTGACTGAAAGAGGGCGTCTCTTTAAGGTTGCCCGCAACATGACCCCGGCCTCTTGGTTGCTTTGCAACTTACGCCGGGGTTGTTTTTTTGAATCTGTCTTTGTGTCGGCATACACGCCTTATTACTTCGCCATACAGCCGGTCGGTTGCTAATCATCGGGGTAACCGTTACACTTTGCGCATCTCATCTACCAGCCTTTGGCGTCAGCGTAGAAGGAGTTACGGCCCCGTCCTCTTCGGAGGGCGCGGCCAGCTTAATTCCCTCCCCTAGCAGTCAATAACTCCCATACCGTTTCCAGCGCTTGTTGTACTTGCGCCGTTCGTGTTCATGTTCGATGAAAAATGCCGTCCACGGCAGGATATATTCTCCGCGATCATCCAGCACGACAAGGTAGCCTTCCGCTTCAAACCAGATATGGATGCGTTGCAGCTTGCCACGAGGCTCAGCCCACACCTTGAGCTCAGGATCGCTATCATTCTCGATGATGGGTTTGGGCCAGCGGATGCGTTCGCATCGACGTAAATCGGGTTCTCGCTCTGCTTCAACTTCTCCAGTTGAAATCATGTGCCAGAAGGTCGCTGATTTCCCGGCATATTCAGGATGACGTTTCAGACCAAGACGCTTGCCTCTGAACTCGGGTTTGTTGAGTACAAAGTCTTGTTCGAAGGCCGCATAAACAGGGGTCGTCTCAGAAAACGGAAAATAAAGCACGCTAAGCCGGTTGCAGAGGCCGTAGCGGCCTGAACTTCCCCGCGCCGATCTTGGCGCTGCTGCGCCATAGGTAATCACCGGTCAGGTTGATGTGCTCCCAGCCGAGTGGCGACAGGTACTGCAATAGCGAGTCATCGACGGCATGACCATTGCCGCGCAACGCATGCGCCGCACGCTCCAGGTAGACCGTGTTCCACAGCACGATGGCCGCCGTCACCAGGTTGAGGCCGCTGGCCCGGTAGCGCTGCTGCTCGAAACTGCGGTCACGGATTTCACCAAGGCGGTTGAAGAACACGGCACGGGCCAGCGCATTGCGCGCCTCGCCCTTGTTCAGCCCGGCATGCACGCGGCGGCGTAGCTCGACGCTTTGCAGCCAGTCGAGGATGAACAGCGTGCGCTCGATGCGGCCCAACTCGCGCAGCGCGACGGCCAAGCCGTTCTGGCGCGGGTAGCTGCCGAGTTTCCTGAGCATCAGCGAGGCCGTCACCGTGCCCTGCTTGATCGAGGTGGCCAGCCGCAGGATTTCGTCCCAATGGGCGCGGACGTGCTTGATGTTGAGCGTGCCGCCGATCATCGGCTTGAGCGCGTCATAGGCGGCATCGCCCTTCGGGATGTAGAGCTTGGTGTCGCCCAGGTCGCGGATGCGCGGCGCGAAGCGGAAGCCCAAGAGGTGCATCAGGGCGAAGACGTGATCGGTGAAGCCCGCCGTGTCGGTGTAGTGCTCCTCGATCCGCAGGTCGGATTCGTGGTACAGCAGGCCGTCGAGCACGTAGGTTGAGTCGCGCAGGCCGACATTGACCACCTTGGTGTGGAATGGCGCGTATTGGTCGGAGATGTGGGTGTAGAAAGTCCGTCCTGGGCTGCTGCCATATTTTGGGTTGATGTGCCCCGTGCTCTTTGCCTTGCTAGCGGTTCGGAAATTCTGTCCGTCCGATGATGATGTGGTGCCATCGCCCCAGTGCCCGGCAAAGGGATGCCGAAACTGAGCGTTGACCAGTTCAGCCAACGCTGTCGAGTACGTTTCGTCGCGGGTATGCCAGGCTTGCAGCCAAGCGAGCTTCGCGTAGGTCGTGCCGGGGCAGGACTCGGCCATCTTGGTCAGGCCCAGGTTGATCGCGTCGGCCAGGATCGTGGTCAACAACAGGTTCTTGTCCTTGGCCAGATCGCCCGATTTCAAGTGCGTGAAGTGCCGGGTGAAGCCCGTCCACTCATCGACTTCGAGCAGCAGTTCGGTGATCTTGACGTGCGGCAGGACCATGGCTGTCTGGTCTATCAGCGCCTGCGCGGTGTCGGGCACCGCCGCATCCAGCGGCGTGATCTTCAAGCCCGACTCGGTGATGATGGCATCCGGCAGGTCGTTGGCTGCCGCCATGCGGTTGACGGTGGCAAGTTGTGCTTCCAGCAGCGTCAGCCGCTCATGCAGATATTGTTCGCAGTCGGTGGCCACGGCCAGCGGCAATTCGCTGGACTGCTTGAGGCTGGTGAACTTCTCGGGCGGTACCAGGTAGTCCTCGAAGTCCTTGAACTGGCGTGAACCCTGCACCCAGATGTCGCCCGAGCGCAGGGAGTTCTTCAACTCGGACAGCGCGCACAGTTCGTAGTAGCGCCGGTCGATGCCGGCGTCGGTCATCACCAGTTTCTGCCAGCGCGGCTTGATGAAGCCGGTCGGTGCATCGGCTGGCAGCTTGCGGGCGTTGTCGGTGTTCATGCCGCGCAGCACCTCAATGGCATCAAGCACGTTTTTGGCGGCGGGCGCGGCCCGCAGCTTGAGCACGGCAAGGAATTCCGGTGCATAGCGGCGCAGGGTGGCGTAGCTCTCGCCGATGCGATGCAGGAAATCGAAGTCATCGGGTTGCGCGAGCTTCTGCGCCTCGGTGACGCTCTCGGCAAAGGAATCCCAGGACATGACGGCCTCGATGGCGGCAAACGCATCGCGGCCTGATTGCTTGGCGTCGATCAGCGCCTGACCGATGCGCCCGTACAGACGTACCTTGGCGTTGATGGCCTTGCCTGACGCCTGGAACTGCTGCTGATGCTTATTCTTGGCAGCGTTAAACAGCTTACCCAGGATGCGGTCGTGCAGGTCGATGATTTCGTCGGTGACGGTGGCCATGCCCTCGGTGGCCAGCGCCACGAGAGTGGCGTAGCGCCGTTGCGGCTCGAATTTGGCCAGGTCGGCGGGTGTCATCTGGCCGCCCTCGCGGGCAATCTTGAGCAGGCGGTTCTGGTGAACCAGCCGCTCGATGCCGGTAGGCAGATCGAGTGCCTGCCATGCCTTGAGGCGTTCGATGTGTTCCAGCATATGCCGCGAATTTGGCTTGGCCGGAGACTGGCGCAACCAAGCCAACCAGGTCGTCTTGCCGTTGTCCCGGCGCTTGAGCAGATCGTCGAGGCGGCGGCGATGCGCGTCCGCCAGTGGTTCGGCCAAGGCGTCGTAGATGCGCCGGTTAGCACGGGTGATCGCCTCGGCACTCGCCCGCTCGACGGCGTTGAGGGCGGGCAGAATGACCGACTGCCGCCGCAGGTGCCCGATCAAGGCGCTGGCCAGCACGATGCCTTTGTCGGTTTGCATCGCCAGCTCGGTCAGCATCTGGACGGCCTGCCGGTAATGGCTCATGGTGAAGGGCCGGAAACCGAACACGGTTTGCAGCTCGCTCAGGTGCTCGCGCCGGGTCTGCTCCCGCTGGCCGTACTCGTTCCAGCTTTCGACGCCGACCTTGAGCTGGTCGGCGACCAGCTTCAACAAGGGCGGGAACGGTAGTTCATCGACGCCCAGGATGACGCCGGGAAAGCGCAGGTAACAGAGCTGCACCGCGAAGCCCAGCCGATTGGCTGGCCCGCGCCGCTGTCGGATGATCGAGAGGTCGGTATCGTTGAATGTGTAATGTCGGATCAGGTCGTCCTTGGAGTCCGGCAACGCCAGCAGGCTTTCCCGCTCGGCGGCGGACAGGATGGAACGACGTGGCATATTTACTGATCCGTTCTCAAGTATTGATACAGGGTTTCGCGACTGATTCCGAATTCACGAGCAAGCTTGGTCTTTTGCTCGCCAGCCTCGACACGTTGGCGCAGTTCGGCAATACGCTCAGACGACAGGGATTTCTTCCTGCCACGGTAAGCCCCGCGTTGCTTGGCGAGCGCAATACCCTCGCGCTGACGCTCGCGGATCAGGGCGCGCTCGAACTCGGCGAACGCGCCCATCACCGAGAGCATCAGGTTCGCCATCGGAGAGTCTTCGCCAGTAAAACTGAGGTGTTCCTTGACGAATTCGATATGCACGCCGCGTTGTGTCAGCGTTTGCACGATCCGGCGCAAATCATCGAGATTGCGCGCCAGGCGATCCATGCTATGCACCACCACGGTGTCGCCGGTGCGGGCGAAGCGGCACTGTTGCAAAGTTAGCGATGAGGCAGCCTTTTGTCTTA
>NZ_CAWMFQ010000294.1:0-296 GCF_963866995.1 Aeromonas sp. ZOR0002
CAGATAGAATTATGCACAGAGATTCACGAAAAAGTTGGTATTACCCGAATTGGGCTCTTCAACCTCTGCATCCAGTGCCTCATCCAACAAACATCGCCACCGCCACATTGAACGGATAGGATAGGGTAATCGCGTATCGTAGGTTCAGGGGAGATTTCATCATGTCCTATTCCAGTTATCATCCAGGTAAGACCGAAGCCTCTGTGATGACGCTATCTAGCTCTCTTGGGATCCCCAGCGACCCGTTGGGGTCGCATCTATGGATCGTGGCTGGCGTAGCTCCTGGCAGCATTCAT
>NZ_CAWMFQ010000295.1:0-777 GCF_963866995.1 Aeromonas sp. ZOR0002
GGTCACACTGAGACGTACCAGTTGCTCTTCGGCCAGCGCCTTGGCTCTCTGGACAACCTCGGGTGATTCGGATGAAATCATATCCTCCAATGTCCTCCCCATACGGTGCTCCTACTACAGATAGAATTAAAGGCCCACGCCGAGCAGGCATGGGCTCTCAGCATTAGATCAAGAAGTCATCCAGTGCTTTTCCAGCCGCAACAGCGTCTGCAATGGCCTTGGGCATGCGCCCCTGGCCAGTCCATGTCTTCTCCTGACCGCCTTCGGTGTACTTGTATTTTGCAGGACGGGGAGCGCGTTTGGCTTTGTTGGCTGAACCATCAGCTTTCGCTGGAGCCGCAGTGCCAACCAGCTCACTCGGATCTATGCCCGCTTGTTTCAGCAGCTCGGTAAACTCAGCCAGTTTTTGCAGGCGTTCAGCTGACTCTTCTCTCAATTTGCTCTCTTGCTGCTCACGTTCGGCATAGATTTCGTCAAATTTGTCTTTAGCCTCGACCAACTGCTCATAAGACAACTCACGCAGTACAGCTCGCAGACTACGAATATTCATCAGTGTTTTCAAAAAATCGTTCATTGATAGCCTCATGTATCACATTTTTATATCATGAAAATTATCTCTCAATCTCAGCATCAGCTCCACTGTTTTTTGCACCAAGATAGTTTGGAAATAGCATCATTCAAAAATCGTGAGCTAAATTGCGCTTGAATCTATTTAATAGCCTAGCTCCAATCTGCTATGAAACTATGTAGCCAAAAATTAAATCTAGGTGGTAGTGA
>NZ_CAWMFQ010000296.1:0-203 GCF_963866995.1 Aeromonas sp. ZOR0002
ACCATGAAGACTGACATGAAAAAGACCAAAATCGTCTGCACCATCGGTCCCAAGACCGAATCCAAAGAAATGCTGGGCAAGATGCTGGATGCCGGCATGAACGTCATGCGCCTGAACTTCTCCCACGGCGACTACGCCGAACACGGTGGTCGCATCAGCAACCTGCGCGCTGTCATGGCCGAAACCGGCAAGCACGCAGCCAT
>NZ_CAWMFQ010000297.1:0-349 GCF_963866995.1 Aeromonas sp. ZOR0002
GATGGAGACGCCCGGCAGGTTGATGCCCTTGTTCTCGCCCAGGTCACCGTTGTTGAGCACTTTACAGATCACTTCGCGCTCGGTGATTTCGATGACGTCCAGGCCAATCAGGCCGTCGTCAACCAGGATGCGGTTGCCGACGCGCAGGTCGCTGGCAAAACCGGCATAGGTGACGGCGACTTTGTCTTTGTTGCCCACCACGGTCTGGTCGGTGGTGAAGGTGAAGGTCTGGCCGGCGACCAGGGAGACGTCGTTGCCGCCTTCGAGCTTGATGGTGCGGATTTCCGGACCCTTGGTGTCCAGCAGGATGGCTGCGTGCTTGCCGGTTTCGGCCATGACAGCGCGCAGG
>NZ_CAWMFQ010000298.1:0-732 GCF_963866995.1 Aeromonas sp. ZOR0002
CATGCTGCGCAGGTAGCCGAGCCTGTGGTGCCCCTCCAGCAGGCAGTAGGGGTGGGGCAGGGGGTGACCGTCCGGGTAGCTGCTGCCCGCCTCCGATGCCAGCACTATGATGGGCTCGGACCAGGTGCCCCGGTGCAGCATGTCATCGCCGAGCCAGGAGCGGCGCACGTAGCGGTTGCTGCGCAGCATCTCGCCCCAGCGATCGATCACCTCCATGTGGCGGGAGTCTATCTGCTCGATAATCTGCGCGGTGGGCCAGTGCTCGCACTCGAACTGGTGGCTGGCGAGATCGATAAAGCTCCAGTTGGATTCAAAACCGCGCCAATGACGGTAAATCCACTGGGCGAGCACATTGGAGGGAATGGAGGGCGCCAGGGGAGAGACTCTGTCCAGATAATCGGCCAGGGTCTCCGTCTTGCGCTCATCCCGGAAGTTGAGGGGCGCAAGCTGTTGCAGCAGTCGGTAATTGAGCATGGGCAGCCTCCCTGAGCCTGGTTTCACCCTACCCCCATTTGTGTCCCATTCCTACCCCGTCGGGGCTGCAAATACAGCAGCTTACCCCCGCTCCTTGTTGGAATTGCGGGGATCTGCTCGTCATTTGTTCGATCGCATCGAAAGTGAGAAAAAAAGCCTTTACCTTTGACCTCCGCTTTGTATACTACGCCTCGTTTGTTGCAGGGGCGTAGTTCCAATTGGTAGAACAGCGGTCTCCAAAACCGATGGTTGCGGGTT
>NZ_CAWMFQ010000299.1:0-25652 GCF_963866995.1 Aeromonas sp. ZOR0002
GGGCAAACCGCTCAACATAACGCCAGCGACATTATGCGCAGTGTCGGATTTATGAGTCCCAAGGCATGGTCAATCAAGGATTGCCTTTAGGTCCAACATGTTGGTTATGAGTGCAGCTTTATTTGTTCACCACTGGTTATCAATCATATGTTCGGTCCTGGTCGAGCAAGTGGTCCAACGGCTTGCGGCTGGCACTCTCGTGACGTTCCCGGTTGCCGGTGTGCAGGTACTTGGAGGTGGTGTCGATGCTGTCGTGTCCCGCATCGGCTTGTACGTGGGATAAAGGCCGTCCGTGCAGATTGATGTCATGGGTGATGCCGGTGTGACGAATGGAGTGCGGCGTCAGGGTTCGCATTTCAGCAGCATCCTGATCAAAACCGTCTTGTTCGGCAAGGCTTGCGGCCTGTTCAAATACCGCCATTACCAGGTCTCGTAGCTGGCGGATACCCAGATTGGCATTGAGTTCGCCTTGTTCGCGGCCATGGGCCGCCGCCTTGTGGCGTACGAACAGCGGGGTCTGCTCTCCGGGGGCCGGCAGTGGCAAAAGGCCAAGAAAGGTACGATAGCGAGCCAGGGCTTCGAGCAGAGCCTGAGAAACGGCCACGGTGCGACGTTTACCGCCTTTGCTGCGGGGAATGTCATAACCCCAGACGCCCGTTTTGGCGTCACGTCGAAACTGGCCCATGACAGGGCTGAAACCCGGCCTGGCCGCCACCTCTGAAATCCGCAAATAACAGGCATACATCAGACAGATGAGAAAGCGGCTGCGCTCATGTTGTGCCGGGCATTCGGCAGCGAGCTGTTCGGCGGCTTGCATCACATAGGACCATTGCAGTTCGGTGAAGGATTGCGCATCTTCACCAGCCTCCTGGGGGCCCGCACGTTTAACCCGCTGCAGCAGGAGAGCCGGATTGCGATCCATGTACTCCTCCTGGATGAGAAACTGGAAGAAGGCGGACAAAATGGCGAGTTTTGTCTTCATCGCCTGCTCACTCAGTCGATACGGCAGCTCCCGGCCCAGTTCCCGCTTGCCAAGAAACGGACGCCACAGGGGGTTTGGCAACCGTTCCCCCCACTCCTTGTCGAGCACGAACTGGGCGACGTTGCGGTAGGCAATCAGTCCGGACGGTGGCGCCTGGCAATAGTCGAGATAGCGCATCATGATGCGCCTGGTGAGATCCTTGGGGCTGATGGCCACCTCGCAAAAACACCAGTGCAAAAAAGTGGTCAGCTCACTGCGATAGGTCTTGTAGTTGTTTTCGCTGTGGCGCTGCTCCAGCAGCCAGTCGACGGCCAGCTCATAGACGATCCCCGCGTCGGGGACCTTGCCAAGACTCAGGGTGGCGAGGTACTGGTTGACCTGGGGATTGCCCGCCTCAAGGTGGTCCACGCTATCGAACAGCGGCATGGCGGGTGGAAGTGCTGGATGAGTCATGATGGTGTGTGATGTCGGTTGAATGTTTTGAACGGGGCCGCCCCCCTGATGCCGATAAATGGGGTTATCGGCATCAGGGCTTGCAGTGCGCCTTGGGGGCAACGACCTGAGGCATCTTGCTGTGATACCCCATGATGACGAGCAATCGGCATATTCAATGAATATGCAGTGTGGTTGGAAAATCCTCGGGGAGAATAGTCGTGAAAATGACTTAAGTTGCACTTTTCATGAATGAGATAGCGGGTTCTGCCTCACATCCCCTTCCCCGCCCTTTCGTCTCAAGCCACGCTCTTCAGGGGCTTCCCCTTTGGCAGTTCAGTATCCAGCTTGTCTTCTTTGGGGGGATTCCCCTGCCCTTTTCCACCGCGCAATACCTGCTGCAACTGATCCCGCTGCTCGGCCAGATAAAAGGCCAGACTCTCCTGCTGCTCCGGTGCAAGCGCGACCGGCGCACCCGCCAGCAGTGTCATCAGCTCATCGGCGGTGTCCAGCAGTTTGTCATAGGCATCCGCCTCTTTCTTGCTGGCAAAGGTCATCTTCTCCACTCCCCCACGTACCACAACATACTTGATCTCAACGGCCATCGCGGCGCCCTCCTGATGATAGTGATTGCAAGTATATGTACGTATATACAGTATTGCAAATACCCTCAGCATGTCGGCATGCATCGCCAGCCCCTGCTTGGCTGGCGGCGGCCAGTTCACACCGGAAAACACGTCTTTTCAAAGGGGGGTGTGCAGCGCGGCAAGACAGGGCTGGCGTTTTAAGGTAAATTTCATCAATTCCTTCAACAGGTTGAATCGTATGTCGGATCCGCACTCGGTGATTGTCTGTCCGGCCTGTGACTTGCTGATCGAACGCAAGTTGCTGCCGCTGCGCCGTCACGCCCATTGCCCCCGCTGTCATCAGCATCTGTATGGGCGCTATGCCTTTCGCCCTTCCCAGTTGATGGCGCTGACCATCACCGGATTCCTGTTGCTGCCTTCCGCGTTTTTTGAGCCTTTGATCTATCTTCGTCTGGCGGGCGTGAACTCGGACGCCAACCTGATCAAGGGGATTATGATGCTGTATGCCGAGAGCGAGCTCTGGGTGGCAACACTGGTGCTCTGGTGCGCCGTGCTGGCACCGACAGGGCTGCTGCTCGGGATCTTTGCCCTCGCCTCCGGCCTGGCCAAGCGCTGGCATCTGCTGGCGTGGACCCTCAAAGCGGTCGAGGTATTTCGTCACTGGGCCATGCTGGAGGTGTACATCGTCAGCCTGCTGGTCGCCCTGTTCAAGCTTATCGACATCGCCGACGTGCGCCTGGGAGGCGGTCTGCTGAGCCTGGGTTGTCTGATGCTGCTCAACATGACGCTGCTGATCCTCTTTGACCCTGCCCCTTACTGGGAGCGGATTCCGCTGCAACATGCCTCCCGGGAGCCGGACCATGTCCCCGATCAGCGCCCGTGAACTGGGGCTTTGCCGCTGCCATACCTGCGGGTTGCTGGTGCGCCATCAACATGGCATGAGCTGCCCTCGTTGTCACACCCCCTTGCAGATGCGCATTCCCCATTCCCTCGCCTGGTCATGGGGCCTGCTGGCGCTGGCCACCTTCATGTTGTTGCCTGCAAACCTGCTGCCCATCACCCACTTCTACAACAAGGGATTATTGCAGTCCGATACCATTTTCAGCGGTATCATGGCGCTCTATCGCAGCAAGATGTCCGGCATCGCCACCATAGTGCTCACCGCGAGCATCATCGTGCCAATCGGCAAGATCCTGGGTCTTGGCTGGATCTGCTGGCAGTTGCAGCGCAGCAAGCCGGTGCGCCGCAAACGCCAGCTCGTCATGTACCGCATCATCGATTTCATCGGACGCTGGTCCATGCTGGACCTGTTCGTCATCTCGCTGATGGTGGCTCTGGTGGATCGCGGCGTGCTGCTCAACGTGCGTGCCGGCCCCGGGGCGACGGCATTCGCCGGCGTGGTGGTGCTCACCATGATGTCGGCCAGGATGCTCGATACCCGCCTGTTGTGGGACAAGGCGGCCCGTTAATGTTTTTTGTGTCGAACGCGCTGTGCATCACAGCCAATGTAAGGAGTCGGTATGGTCGGGGCTGAGCCCGTCATTGAGAAGCACCGCTGGTTATCCCCGGTCTGGTTGCTGCCCTTCATCGCCCTCTTGCTGGCGGGAGGCTTTCTCTACCAGCAGTGGACGAGCAGTGGTCAACTCATTCGCATCAACTTTGCCCAGGGCAACGGTATCTTGCCGGGCAAGACCCAGTTGCGCTATCAGGGGGTCGCCATCGGCGTGGTCCAAGAGCTGGAACTGGCACAGGATGGTCGCAAGATTGCGGTGCTGGCCAAGGTGGACAGCCGTGCCCGCTCCCTCATACGCAAGGGCTCCGACTTTTGGCTGGTGAGTCCGAAGGCGTCACTGACCGAGATCTCCGGCCTGGACACCCTGGTGTCCGGCAACTACATCAACCTGCAACCCGGACGGGAGAACAACCCGCTGGAGGATGAGTTCGATGCCCTGGATGGCCCTCCCCCCGGTTATCAGGCCCAGGGGCGAACCCTGCACCTGACAGCCGATTCCCTGGGGTCGGTGGGCATCGGCGCCAAGATCTATTTCCGAGGGCTGGAGGTGGGCAGTGTCATCAACACCCGTCTTGGGGAAGAGAACCAGAACGTGATCCTGGATCTGGTGATCGAGCCGCGCTTCGAGCACCTCGTCAAGGCGGATACCCGCTTCTGGAACATCAGCGGCATCAAGGGCTCCTTCAGCCTGGCTGGCGTCAGCGTGGAGGCGGGCAGCCTCACCTCCATCCTGAGCGGCGGCATTGCGTTTGACTCCCCCAAGGATTCTCCCGTGGCGCAAAAGGGGGTCAACTTCATCCTCTACAAGGGGCTGGCCGAGGCCGCCCGGGGTGAGCGCATCACCATCCAGGCGGGGACTCTGCCCATCAAGGAAGGGATGCCCATCCTCTATGAGGGCATCGAGATTGGACGAGTCGACCCCATTCGCCTCACCGAGCAGGGGCGGAGCGTGACGGCCCTCATCAACCCCGAGCAGGCGTTCCGGGTGACCGGCAAGAGTCGCCTGGTGTGGGAGACGGTCTCTCTCTCCCCTGCCGGGATCAAGCACGCGGATCGCCTGCTGGCCGGGCCCGCCATTCGTCTGGACTATGAACCCGGTAAACGGGTCAACACCATGATCCTGGAGAGCCAGGCACAGCGCGGCGGCATCAAGCTGACCCTGCAGGCAGAGGATCTCGCCGGTTTGAGCGAAGGGGCTCCGCTCTGGTTCAAGGGGTTGCAGATAGGTCAGCTCGGGGCACTGACCCTGGATGCCGGCGGCAATGCCAGTGTCGAGTTGCTGGTGAACGAGCGTTATCGCCATCTGCTGCAACGGGCTCGCTTCTATCGCGCCGCCCCCTTGCAGGTGGAGGCGGACCTCAGCGGTATCAAGGTGGAGACCAGCCCGGCCAGTGCCTGGTTGGCGGGGGGCATCAAGCTGGTACAGGCTGCGAAGGGTGACAGGATTGACCGCCTCTACCCCAGCCAGGAGCTGGCCCTGCTTGGGAGCCGCCATGCCAAAGCGGTCAGCTGGACGCTGCGTGCCGCTCAGGCTGATGGTATCGGCGTGGGCTCCCCCGTCCTCTACCTGGGACTGGAAGCGGGCAAGGTCAAGGCGCTGGATGCCGATGATCGCGGTGTGGCCATCACCCTGGAGATCGATGCCATCTATGCTCCTTTGCTCAAGCAGCAACCCCAGTTCTGGAAGAAGGCCGCCATCGACGGCAAGATCCGGCTCGATGGCGTGCAGGTCAAGATGGGGAACCTCGCCACCCTGCTGCGTGGTGCTATCGAATTCGACAAGCTGGGGACAGGTCGCAGCAGTCATCAGCTCTTTGACAGCAAGGAGCAGGCAAGCTCCCAGGTGCGCACCCTCACCCTCACGGCGGATCACAACCCGGGTCTCGGGGTCGGTAGCCCCATCCGCTATCGCGGAGTGGACATCGGCAAGGTGGAGCAGGTGGAACTGGATCCGACCCTGGGCCAGGTGAGCTTCAAGGCTGAGCTGAACGAGCAATATGCCGCGCGTTTCCTGCAATCCGGGGCGCGCTACGCCCTGGTGCAGGCCAAGGTCGGGCTGGGGGGCGTTGCCCACCTCGATACCCTGATCAAGGGGGCCTTTGTGGAGGCGACACCGGGCCGGGGGGCTGGTAAGGAGACCTTCCCCTTGAGCCAGAGTGGCCCCGCCGGTCTTGCCCTGACCCTCAAGAGCCCCTCCGTCGATGGCATCAGCGTGGGCAGCCCCCTGCTGTTTCGCAAGATGGTGGTGGGCAGCGTCACCGGCGTGACCCTGGCCCGGGATGGCAGTGAGGTGCTGATCGATGTGAATGTGGATGGACAGTACGCCCATCTGATACGCGCCAACAGCCGCTTCTGGAATGTCTCCGGGGTCAAGGCCGATATCGGGCTGACCGGTGGCACCATCGAGGTCGAAACGGTGCAAAGCCTGCTGGCGGGCGGGATTGCCTTCAATACGCCGGAGCGGGAGATGGGCGCGACCGTCAAGGCGGGTCATCGTTATCCGCTTCATGCCAAGGCGGAAAAAGAGTGGCTGGAGTGGAGCCCCCGCATCTTGCCCTGAGTTATTCCCCTGCTCGTCAAAAACCGGCCTTGTGCCGGTTTTTTTATGGCCTCATGGACTCCCCCATCAAGAAGGGCCGCGCACTGTGGTAAGATGTCGCCCCTCATTTTGGGTCAGCGAGATTGCGCCGTGCACGACAACACCTACCTCCCCGATCACTTCCTGCGTCACATTGCGGAGTTCATGCCATCCCATCTCTCCATGGAGGCATTCGTGGCGAGTTGCCGGCAGCCGCTGCGGCGCAGCATCCGGGTCAACACCCTCAAGATTACGGTATCCGAGTTTGTCGCCCGCATGGCGCCGCTTGGCTGGCAACTGGATCCCGTGCCCTGGTGTGAAACCGGCTTCTGGCTCACCCGCAGTGATGAGAGCGTTCCCCTTGGCAACACGGCCGAGCATCTGTGCGGCCTCTTCTACATCCAGGAAGCGAGCTCCATGTTGCCGGTGACGGCGCTCTTTGCCAGTGAGCAAACCCGAGGGGATGGCATGTTGCTGGACGCGGCCGCCGCCCCTGGCTCCAAGACTACCCAGATCGCGGCGCTCATGGAGAACCGCGGCATGCTGATCGCCAACGAGTTTTCCAGCAGCAGGCTGAAAGTGCTGAGCGCCAATATCCAGCGCTGCGGTGTGACCAACGTCGGTATGACCCATTTCGATGCCAAGGTCTTTGGCCAATGGCTGCCGGAAACCTTCGACGCCATCCTGCTCGACGCCCCCTGCTCCGGCGAGGGGACGGTGCGAAAAGATGAAGACGCGCTGCGCAACTGGAGCCTGGAGAGCATCGAGGAGATTGCCGCAGTGCAGCGTGGCCTGCTGGAGAGCGCTTTTCACGCCCTCAAACCTGGCGGCGTACTGGTCTACTCCACTTGCACCCTGAGCCTGCAAGAGAACCAGGACGTCTGCCAGTCACTGCAAGAGAAGTTCGGTGATGCCTTCAGCTTTGACTCGTTGGCCGATCTCTTTCCGGGAGCGGAGAAAGCCTGTACGCCGGAGGGATACCTGCACGTGTGGCCCCAGATCTTCGACAGTGAAGGCTTTTTCGTCGCCCGGTTGCGCAAGCATCACTCCGTGCCCAACACCATGTTCAAACCGGGCAAGCTCGGCAAGTTCCCCTTCTCACCGCTGCCAGAGAAAGAGGCCGGCCCCATGCTGCGGGAGATTGAAGGGAATTTTGGCATCGTGCCCCATGGCCAACTGTTTGGCCGCAATGACGAGATCTGGCTCTTCCCTCATGCCTTCGAGCAGGTACAGGGGAAGCTGCGTTTCGATCGCATCGGCATCAAGCTGGCTGAAACCTTCAAGAAGGGATATCGATTGACCCATGAATGGGCTCTGGCTTACGGCCATGAGGCGAGCAAGGGATGCGTCGAGCTGGATGCCGCCAATGCCCGTGAATTCATGATGGGACGAGATGTCTGGCCAGAGCAGGATGCCGGGACTGGGGAAGTGATCGTTCGTTACCAGGGGCACCCGCTCGGCATGGGGAAATGGGTGGGGAGTCGCATCAAGAATGCCCTGCCCCGGGAGCTGGTACGGGACAACAACCTGTTCAATGCGTGAGAGTGGGGTCGCTCGAGCAAAAACAGCGCCTGTTCGAGTCTGAAAAACCCCCACTCTGGTTGAACTTTTATCCGGTTCTTGAAATGCCTAGAGCCTTGTCTAAGCTTAAGGCTATCCGCATACCAGTTAGCGCACGGCTCTGCAAGGAGCCAATTCCCCTATGCCAGGTACAAGGAATTCGTACCTGGCTTTTTTTGTCTTCCTTTTTCAACCATGCCGGCACGATACCATCGTCTATTCGAGCATGTCTGCCGACTCGGGGACATCGCTCTGCTGCGCGTTGGTCGTTTGTTGCAGTTCGTGCTGATAGAGCAGATCGATTGCCTGCTCGATGATGGAGGCCTGACTGTCTTCCAGTTGTTGCCCCAGCATGGCCAACCGCTCTGCATGACGATTGCTTATCCAGCATTGCAACCGGCTGTGGGTTTCCTGCTTGCGCTTCACGTGCTGGCGCTGCCGTTCGGCGTTCTCTTGAGCGGCGCTTTTCTTCAATTCCTGGCTGCCATCACCCTCTGACATATTATTGTCGCGAATGTTATCTCTCATTTTTCGTTGGCATCTTCTACGAAAGTAAATCGGATTACGACTCCCCCACCGTCATGATGTCTGTGGAGGACGGATTGAATATACCATCAGATCAACAGGATAGCATTTAACATAAAAAAGGCAGAGGCGCGGTTTTCTATAACAACCCATCCAGGGCGTGATCCGAGAACTTGTGTGCATCGTCGAAATATTCCTGCAAGGTGCGCATGTCCTTGTGTCGGGTCACCTCGATGATCTTGTTCATCGGTTTGCCCGCCGTTACCGCAAAGGTGATGAACCCCCGCCGCAAACTGTGGCCACTGACGTGGAGATCGTCGATGGCCTGGCCGGTTCGCCGCTTGATCATCAGGTTGATACCTTGCGGCCCCAGGGGGTCTGCCATCAGCTGTCCCCAGCGATTCATCCGGCGAAACAGGGGGCCCTCAGCAATCCGGCTTTTTTTCAGCCATTGTTGCAGTGCAGACACTGGGCAATACCGGGTACCTGGAATGAGTGCTATCTCCGATTCATGGAGCTGATGTTTGCTTGGTTTGAGACGAAGGCGTATCCCCTGCCCCACAAACTGCACGTCATTCACCTCGATCCTTGCCGCTTCCGATCGACGCAAGGCGCCACTGAACATCAGGAGCAACAGGCTGTAATCCCGAAGTCCCGCCAGGTTGCTGGTATCTATCTCGTCCAGCACGCAGGCCAATGGTTTCAGGGTCAGCGCCCCCGTTTTGCGTTTGCGGTTATTACCGAGCCGTACTATGCCCCGCATCATCTCCTTTATCTCCGCATGCTCGGTCGGCATGGGGTGGATCCCCTTCTGCTTGAAGGCATAACGAATGCCGGCAAGCCGTCTTACCAGGGTGGCTGGTTTGCGAGGTTCCCCGTTGCGAAGCTCCCCCTTCCCTTCTTCTTTGTCCAGCCAGACCCAGTTGGCTAGGATGCCGTCGGCCTGATCCGCCAAAAAATTCATGATGTCGTGGTGTGTCGTCTGCAAGGGATCCAGCCCGTGGAGCTGGCACCAGGAGACAAAGATACGGGTATCTGCCTGATAGGCATTGAGGGTGGAGTCGGCTTTGGCGCTGCGCAGAAAGCGTCTTGCCCGGCTGTTCAGCTGAGGATCGAAGACGCTCTGCAAAGATTGCTGAACTGGGTTTTGAAGGCGTGGGTAGTTCACTTAACTCTATGATTTAAAGCGGAGTTTCGGTGGATCTTACAGGATCATCCAGATCTATCAAGTATCGATAATGAATATTATCGATACTTATGAAGAGTGCTTTAACCCATTTCAGCTCCCTCATCTATTCCTCAAGCATTCTGTCATCCCTGCTCCGTTTTATCAGGTGCTGGCGATTTGAACTCGTCAGCATCCACCACACAAAATGAGAGATAACAACTTGGCATGATTGTTTCTGGATGGATCATGATAGTGCAGATTGTCATAGTAAAACGCCCCGCTATGCGGGGCGTTGTCTGTTATCGCTTTGCCAACTTGAACAATTCGAAGAAATTGTGGCTGGTGGCCTCCGCCAATTCGGCGAGCGGAATCTGGCGAAGATCCGCGATAAATTGGGCAACGTCGCGAACAAAGGCCGGCTCGTTCTCCCTCCCCCGGTGCGGAACCGGTGCCAGATAGGGAGAGTCGGTTTCAACCAGCAGTCGCTCCAGGGGCAACGCCTTGACCACTGCCTGCAGGGCTGAGGCGTTCTTGAAAGTGACTATCCCCGAGATGGAAATATAGAACCCCATTGCCATCGCGGCCTCGGCCATTTCGAGGGACTCGGTGAAGCAGTGCAGCACTCCGCCCACCTGTTCGGCCCCCTCCTCTCGCATGATCCTCAAGGTGTCTTCCTGGGCATCCCGGGTGTGGATGATGAGCGGTTTGTTCAGTGCCCGGGCTACCCGGATATGTTCGCGGAAAGAGGCTTGCTGTACATCCTTATTTTCCGGTGAATAGAAGTAGTCGAGCCCGGTTTCGCCGATGGCCACCACTTTCTCATCGGCCGCCTGAGTCAGCAGCAAGGCAGCATCCACCCCGGGATCCTGATTGAGCGGGTGAACACCGCAGGAGGCAAACACCTGGGGATGGGGGGCGATGGCCTCCATCATGGTCGGGAACTGGGCCTGGGTCACACTCACGCAGAGAAAATATCCCACGCTCTGCTGCGCCGCCTTGGCCAATACATCGGCCATGTCGGTCTGCTTGGAGCCATAACTCAAGCGATCGAGATGGCAATGGGAATCAACGAGTAACATAGACAACCTTGTTTATAACCAGCGATTGAGCCAGTTCATCAAATGGATGGTGGGATTGGAAAGCTGTCCTGGCTGACAAGCCTCTTTCAGCATAACCAGCTGCTGTTCGGCTTCCAGGAGCCGTTCGCTGGAGTGTTTCTCTGCCAGTTGCTGGCTGAGTGATGCAAGATCCGGCATCGCCAGTTGATGATGGCCGCAGCCAGCCTGAAGCTTGAGGGCATCGCACAAGAAGAGCTGCAACCAGTGCAGCCGGACCTGATTATCCTCGGCCAACTGGGCGCAGACATTCGCCGCACGGGTGGGGGCCGATGCCAGCGAGACAAATCCGTCGAGCAATGCCCGTCTGGCATCATCTTGCTGTGCTTCGATGTAGCTCAGCACCCGCAGCGGCGCCCCCTGGCAGATCCGCACCTGGGCCTGGGTGGCCTGATGGCCCTGCTCGGCGAGCCAGGCAAGGGTCTCCCCCTCAGAGGGGAGCTGGCAGACATGTTTGTGACAACGGCTCAAGATGGTGGGGAGCAGGCGAGATACCCGGGATGCGATGAGCAGCAACAGACTGTCGCCAGCCGGCTCTTCCAGCGTCTTCAGCAAAGCATTGGCGGCAGACTCCGTCATGCGCTCCGCCTCTTGAATGATCACCACCTTGCCGCGACCAAGCTGGGACGTGCTCTGGAGGCGGCTGCAAATCTCCCGGATGGCTTCGACACCTATGGTCTTGCCCTCGGGCCCCAGGGTCCCAAGATCCGGGTGATGCCCCTTCTCAAAAAGCTGGCAGGAGTGGCACTGACCGCAGGGCTCACCTCGTTGTGGATGCTGACACAGGTGCAGTCGCGCCAGTCGCTCTGCAAGCTGCTCCTTGCCAAGACCGGGATCGCCTAGCAGCAACCAGGCGTGCCCGAGCCGTCCGGCCCGGGCCGTCTCGCTCAGGGCATGCCAATCCGGGATCAGCCAGGGATACATAGCCCCTCGCTTGCCAGATAATGCTCAAGGACTGCCTCGATGGCGGCTTTGACTTGCTCCGGGGGCAACCCGGCATCGATGACCTGGATGGAATCATCGGCGGCCGCCAACTCGAGGTAACGCTGGCGGGTACGTTCAAAGAAGCCGATCTGCTCCAGCTCAATCCTGTCCAGCTCGCCGCGATGGCGGGCCCGCTGCAGGCCGATGGCAGGATCAATGTCGAGATAAAGGGTCAGATCCGGCTTGAAATCCCCGAGGACCGCCCGTTTGATGGCGCCGATGAGGTTCGCATCGATACCGCGGCCACCCCCCTGATAGGCCTGGGAGGAGAGATCGTGGCGATCGCCCACTACCCAGATGCCGTCTGCCAAGGCAGGCTTGATCCGGGTCTCCACCAGTTGTACCCGGGAGGCGTACATCAACAGCAGCTCGGCCTCGACGGTCAGGCGCTCGTCGTGCACCTCCTTGACGATGGCCCGCATGCGTTCCGCCAGCGGCGTGCCGCCCGGCTCCCGGGTGCACTCGATCCGCGCCACTCCGTGGGCTTGCAGATAGTCGGTCACATAGCGCACCGCAGAGCTCTTCCCTGCCCCTTCCAATCCTTCAATCACGATAAATTTAGACATTAGGGTTTCTTCAATATGTATTCACGCACCGCCCGATTGTGTTCATCGAGGGTCTTGGAGAAGTAGTGGGCACCGCCCCCCTTGGCAACGAAGTAGAGATAGTCGGTCGATTTGGGGTTGAGCGCCGCCTCGATGGAGGCCTTGCCCGGCATGGCGATGGGCGTCGGAGGCAGACCGTCGATCACATAGGTGTTGTAGGGGTTCACGTCGGTCAAATCGCTGCGGCGAATGTTACCATCGTACCTCTCCTTCACCCCGTAGATGACGGTAGGGTCGGTCTGCAACTTCATGCCAAGGCGTAGACGGTTGACGAACACAGAAGCAATCTGGGCTCGTTCATCCGGTTGGCCCGTCTCTTTTTCGATGATGGAGGCCATGATGAGCGCCTCATAGGGTGTCTTGTAGGGCAGATTGGCCTGACGCTTCTCCCAGGAAGCCTCCAGGAACGTTTTCATGTCCTGATAGGCGCGGCGCAGGATGGAGAGATCGCTGGCATGAGTGGTATAGGCGTAGGTTTCCGGCAGGAACCACCCCTCCAGCTTGCCATTTTCGATGCCGAGTTCCTGAGCCAGCTCGGTTTCGCTCTGCTCCAGAGTCAGGCGCTCCAGATAGGGGGCGCTGGAAAGTTGCTTCAGCCAATCCTCAAATCGGGACCCTTCGACAAAGGTCAGGCTGAAGTGAAACTCCTTGCCGGAAGCAAAGAGAGAGAGAGTCTCCTTGAGCGGCGCCCCTTCCTTGATTTCATAGGTGCCGGACTTGATGGCCACCAGTTCGGGATGACCGCGCAACCAGAGGCGCACCGCCCAGGGGCTGGTTTCCCCCTCCCCCAGTTCGGCAATCAGGCGCGCCGCATGGGCGCCTTTTTCGACGGTAAAGAGGCGGGTTGGCCCCTTGTTGGTGAGCGTCTCCACCTGTTGCCACTTGTGATACACGTACCCTCCGGCAACGGCGACAGAGAGTGCCGCCCCCGCGAGCAGGGTGTAAAGCCGATTAAACTTCAATGACCAAGCGCTCCTGTAAACGGCGGATCAATACCGGGCTGGGATAGTGCATATCCCCGATGCTGGTGACCGGGACTATGCCCATGAGGGTATTGGTCAGCCAGACCTCTTCCGCCTGCCAGAGTGACTCCAATGGAGCCTCAACGACACGCAGTTCAATGCCCATCTGTTTAAGCATCGTCATCACGCGCTTGCGCATGATGCCATCGATCCCGGCGCGGGTGAGATCCGGTGTGAACACCGTCCTGCCGCGACGCCAAAACAGATTGGCGCTGACCCCTTCTACCAGAAATCCCCGGCTGTTCAAGACTATACCTTCGACCCCGCCACGCGCAGCAAGTTCGCGCTTCAGCATCACTTGTTCGAGGCGCCCCAGCGTCTTGAGACCGGCGAGCATGGGACTGTCCCCAAGCTGCTGCTGGCATACCAGGGCATTGATGCCGGTTTGCTGCCAATCATGATAATGCTCAGGATAAGGTGCCAAAGAGACGATGCGAGTGGGCGTGTCACAGCCTGCGCCGTCATATCCCCGCCCACCGGCGCCCCGGGTCAGCATTATCTTGACGACAGCCTGTGTCTGCCCAGAAGCCAGCTGCGCCGCCTCGTCGGCAAGCAGGTCCCAGGAGTGCTCGCCAAAACCAAGCCGGGCGTTGGCATGTTGCAGCCGGGCCAGATGGTCCTGCCACCAGAGTACCTTCCCTTCCCTCACCAGCATGGTGGTGAAATGACCATCTCCGTATGCCAGTCCACGATCCCTGGCTGACAGTGTTTCTGTGGGTATTCCATTAATCAGCAAGGGGATCCCTCCGATAAAAAAGGCCCGATACTGCCGTATCGGGCCTTATCATTCGCCCAGAGCGAATTATACGCGTTTGAAGATCAGGGAGCCATTGGTGCCGCCAAAACCGAAGGAATTGGAGAGGGCATATTCGAAGCTACCGGCCTTGGCAACATGCGGCACCAGATCCAGGTCGCACTCATCATCCGGGTTGTCCAGGTTGATGGTAGGAGGCACCATCTGGTCACGCAGAGAGAGCACGGTGATGATCGCCTCGATGGCGCCAGCCGCACCCAACAGGTGGCCTGTCATGGACTTGGTGGAGCTGACCATCAGGGCGCTGGCATGTTCACCAAACACCTTCTTCATGCCGCGCAGCTCTGCCACATCCCCAAGGGGGGTGGAGGTACCGTGGGCATTGATGTAACCGATCTGCTCGGGTGCAATGCCAGCATCCTTGATGGCGTTCTTCATGGCGCGTGCGCCACCATCGCCGTCCGAGGGAGGGGCCGTCATGTGATAGGCATCCCCACTCATGCCAAAGCCGACCAGCTCGGCATAGATCTTGGCGCCGCGGGCCTTGGCATGTTCGTACTCTTCCAGCACCAGTACGCCGGCACCGTCGCCCAGCACGAAACCGTCGCGATCCTTGTCCCAGGGGCGGCTCGCCTTCTGCGGTTCGTCATTGCGGGTGGAGAGCGCCTTGGCAGCGGCAAAGCCGCCCATGCCCATGGGGGTGGAGGCTTTCTCGGCACCACCGGCGACCATCACGTCCGCATCGCCATAGGCGATCATCCGGCCAGCCATACCGATGGCATGGGTACCCGTGGTACAGGCGGTAGTCACGGCGATGTTCGGGCCCTGCATGCCTTTCATGATGGAAAGATGACCGGACACCATATTGATGATGGTGGACGGAACGAAGAAAGGGCTCAGCTTGCGGGGGCCGCCATTGATGAGGCTGCTGTGGTTCTGCTCAATCAGACCCAGACCGCCGATACCAGAGCCGATGGCAACGCCTACCCGCTCCGCGTTCTCTTCGTTGATGGTCAGGCCGGAATCTTCCAGGGCCTGAACACCCGCCGCCACGCCATACTGGATGAAGAGATCCATCTTGCGGGCTTCTTTGCGGTTGATGCCGAACTCTTCGGGGTCGAAATCCTTGACCAGGCCTGCGAAACGGGTTGCGAACTCGCTTGCATCAAAGTGGTCGATGAGGGAAATGCCGCTCTGCCCGTTGAGCAGGGCTTGCCAGCTGGATTCGGCAGTGTTGCCTACCGGGGAAAGCATCCCCAAGCCGGTCACCACGACTCTGCGTTTTGACACTGAGGTAGTCTCCGAGAGGTGTTTTGAAAGGGGTAAACATAAAAGAAGCGGCCCTTGGGCCGCTTCTTTCAGAACAGGAACTTATTCCTGATTAGCGGTGATGTAGTCGATAGCCGCTTGAACAGTGGTGATCTTCTCGGCTTCTTCATCAGGAATTTCGGTATCGAATTCTTCTTCCAGCGCCATTACCAGTTCAACGGTATCCAAAGAGTCAGCGCCCAGGTCGTCGACGAAGGAGGCAGCGTTCTTCACGTCTTCTTCTTTAACACCCAGTTGTTCGATGATGATTTTCTTTACGCGTTCTTCGATGTTGCTCATGACCTGAATTTTCCTTTAAAAATACGCTATTGCGTCTGGTTGGGGTAGTGTATTCAATTGACGTGAGTTTGCAAGTGACTTGCCGCTGGTCAAACCACGAAATGTGCCAAACTTCGGCGTATTATCGCAAATTTGAACAGAACTCACGACAAATTGATTACACCATGTACATCCCGCCATTAACATGCAGGGTTTCGCCGGTAATATAGGCGGCATCATCCGATGCCAAGAATACCACAGCGGCAGCAATTTCTTTCGGATCGCCCAAACGGGCGGCAGGCACCTGATTCATGATGCCGGCGCGCTGCTCTTCATTGAGCGCCTTGGTCATGTCGGTCTCGATGAAACCGGGAGCAACCGCATTCACCGTGATGCCACGAGATGCCACTTCACGGGCCAGCGACTTGGTAAAGCCAACCAGACCCGCCTTGGCAGCAGCATAGTTGACCTGACCGGCGTTGCCCATGGTGCCGACCACGGAACCGATGCTGATGATGCGACCGTTGCGCTTCTTCATCATGGCTCGCAATACCGGCTTGCTCAGACGGTACAGGGAGGTGAGATTGGTGTCGATGATCTCGTTCCACTCGTCATCCTTCATCCGCATCAGCAGGTTGTCGCGGGTGATGCCGGCGTTGTTGATCAGGATGTCGATGTCGCCAAAACGCGCCTTGATGGCGGCGAAGACGGTTTCGATGGATTCCTGACTGGTCACGTTCAGTGCCATGCCGCAGCCTTGCTCACCCAGGTAAGCACTGATCGCCTCGGCACCGCTCTCGCTGGTCGCGGTCCCCACGACTTTGGCGCCACGAGCAGCAAACGTCTCCGCAATCGCACGACCAATGCCACGGCTGGCGCCAGTGACCAACACAACCTTATCGGTAAAACTCATGACTTGCTCCTGTTTACTTGATCTGGGCCAGCGCCTGCTCGAACGAGGCGGCGTCGTTGGCGTGAATACCTTCCACTCGCGCATCGATACGCTTGGCCAGGCCGGTCAACACCTTGCCCGGGCCCATCTCGATTTCGAGGGTTACACCGTCGTTTGCCATGCGCTCTACCGTTTCAGTCCAGCGAACCGGGCTGAACAGCTGACGCACCAGGGCTTGCTTGATGGCGGCAGGATCCTGCTCACAAGAGACGTCGACATTATTGATGACGGCGATGGCAGGAACCTTGATCTCGATCCCATCCAGGGCGGCGGCCAGCTTTTCTGCGGCAGGCTTCATCAGGGCGCAGTGGGAGGGCACGGAGACCGGCAGCGGCAGAGCACGTTTGGCACCTGACTCTTTCATCAGCACGTTGGCACGCTCGACCGCCTCTTTGTGGCCGGCGATGACCACCTGGCCCGGAGAGTTGAAGTTGACCGGAGAGACCACCTGCCCCTGGGCCGCTTTCTCACAGTTGGCAGCGATGCTCTCGTTGTCCAGACCGATGATGGCAGCCATGGCGCCAGTCCCTTCCGGTACGGCTTCCTGCATGGCCAGACCACGCAGCTCGACCAGTTTGACGGCATCGGCAAACGCCAGCGCGCCGCTGCACACCAGAGCGGAGTATTCCCCCAGGCTGTGGCCGGCCATCACGGCGGGGGTTGCCCCCCCCTGTTGCTGCCACAGGCGCCACAGCGCGACGGAGGCGGTCAACAGCGCTGGCTGGGTACGCCAGGTCTTGTTGAGATCCTCGGCCGGGCCTGCCATCACCAGGGCAAACAGGTCATAACCCAGCACCTGGCTCGCCTCGGCGAAGGTCTCTTTAATCACGGCGTGTTGCTCGGCCAGCTCGGCCAGCATGCCGACGCTCTGGGAGCCTTGTCCCGGGAAGGCAATGGCAAATCGGGTCATCATTGATTCCTTTAAGGTAAGACGAATTCGGTAAGCGGGCGCCCGAGGACCGGGCACCGCTCGGTATCAGAGGCGAACCAGCGCAGAGCCCCAGGCAAAACCGCCGCCGAAGGCTTCCAGCAGGACCAGCTGGCCGGGTTTGATGCGACCATCGCGCACCCCTTCATCGAAGGCGATAGGCACGGAGGCCGCGGAGGTATTGCCATGACGATCCAGGGTCAGGATCACCTTGTCGAGCCCCATGCCGAGTTTCTTCGCGGTGGCATTGATGATGCGGAAGTTGGCTTGATGGGGCACCAGCCAGTCCAGCTCGCTCGGCTCGACGTTGGCCGCAGCCAGGGTTTCGGTCACGATCTCGCTAAGGCGTGTCACCGCGACCTTGAAGACATCGTTGCCCTTCATGTACATGTAGGCTTCGAGCTCGGCACCCGGCATGCCGCGACGGGGCTGCGGCAGT
Organism: Aeromonas sp. ZOR0002; assembly: GCF_963866995.1. Lineage (NCBI taxonomy): Bacteria > Pseudomonadati > Pseudomonadota > Gammaproteobacteria > Aeromonadales > Aeromonadaceae > Aeromonas > Aeromonas sp. ZOR0002. The sequence goes on from NZ_CAWMFQ010000299.1 coordinate 17,732, forward strand.
TTGAGCAGCTCGCCATAACGGCCATCGGCATGCAGATGGGTGGAGAGGATGCCTAGAGTGTCGCTGGCACCGATGACCACGGCCCCTGCCCCATCCCCGAACAGGATGATGGTGCCGCGATCCTCGGGATCGCACATACGTGACAGCACGTCCGCACCGACAACCAGCACATGGCGAGCGGCGCCGGATTTGACGAACTGATCGGCGATGGCGAGAGCATACGTAAAGCCGGCACAGGCGGCGGCCACGTCAAAGGCCGGGATCCCTTGCACCCCGAGTAGGCCCTGCAGTTCACAGGCAGCGGCTGGGAAGGCGTTCTCTGCACTGGTGGTGGCCAGCACTATCATGTCCAGATCGGCAGCGGTCAGGCCCGCCGCGTCCAGGGCGCGCAGAGCGGCCTGGTGAGACAGGGTGGCGACGGTTTCGTCGGCTCCGGCGATACGGCGTTCACGGATCCCGGTGCGTTCCACGATCCATTCGTCACTGGTTTCAACCATCTGTTCAAGATCGGCGTTGGTACGAACCGAACTCGGCAGATAACTGCCAGTACCCAGAATTTTGCTATGCATAGAGTTTTATAAATCCCTGTCGGAAAAGACAGATTCAAGGCGATCTGCAATTTGCAATGGAAGTTGATGTCTGGCTTCTTGTGCGGCCAGCAGAATCGCATGACACAGAGCGCGGCGCTCGGCCCGCCCATGGCTTTTTACCACAATGCCGCGCAATCCTAACAGACTCGCGCCATTATACTGGTCGGGGTTCAGGTAAGAGAAACGCCGTTTGAACATAAATCCGGCGAGTCGACCAAGAAAACTGCGTTTTTTACGCGGATATCCGGCCAGTTCAGCCATCATCCGCACCACCCCCTCCGCGGTCTTGAGCGCCACGTTGCCCACGAAACCGTCGCAGACGATCACGTCGCACTCGCCGCTGAAGATCCTGTCACCCTCAATGAAACCGACAAAATTCAGGGCGGAGCATTGGCGCAGCAACTCGGCGCTGTGGCGCACCAGGTCGTTGCCCTTGATCTCCTCCTCCCCCACGTTGAGCAGTGCCACTCTGGGTGAAGGTATCCCCTCCACCTTCTCTGCGACCACGGCGCCCATCACGGCAAATTGCAGCAAGGTGTCGGCATCGCAGCTCACGTTCGCTCCCAGATCCAGCATCACGGTCCGTTTTCCACCCAATGTGGGCAGCGCCTTGATGAGGGCTGGCCGGTCAACACCGGGCAAGGATTTGAGCACGCACTTGGCCATGGCCATCAAGGCACCGGTGTTGCCTGCACTGACACAGGCATCGGCAGCGCCGCTCTTGACCAGATCCAGGGTCACGCGCATGGAGGAGTCTTTCAGGGTACGCAGCGCCACGATAGGCTTTTCGCCCATGCCCACGACCTGGGAGGCATGCACGAGACGAACGCGAGGATGGTTGAGCAGGCCATGTTGCTGCAGAAGAGGGGCAGTCTGGTGTTGATCACCGACCAGAACAAGTTTTAGCTGGGGTAGAAGAGACAGTGCCTGCACGGCGGCAGGCACTGTTTCCGAGGGGCCGATATCTCCCCCCATTATGTCTAGCGCGACAGTTTGCGTAGACAAAGGCAATCCTTAAGCGATTACCTTTTTACCGCGGTAGAAACCATCGGCAGTCACGTGGTGACGACGATGAATTTCGCCACTGGTCTGATCAACAGTCAGGGCAGCGGTGGTCAGCGCATCGTGGGAACGACGCATGCCACGCTTGGCGCGGGTTTTACGGTTCTGTTGTACGGCCATGGTAGGCTAACTCCTAAAATTCACTTACGTTTGAGCGCTTCAAGAACTGCAAAGGGATTCGGCCGCTCATCAGCAGGTTCGATTTCACCCCAGGTCATCTCCATGTTTCCTCTGGGACACACATCCACCGGATGCATGGCTACCTGAGGCAACGAGAGGATGAGTTCATCCTCCAGGATTTGATGAAGATCTATCTCGCCGTTTTCGTCCAACTCAATGGGCTCATAAGCTTCCGGCAGTTCTTCCTCGTTTGTTCTTTCGAACAGCGGAGTGTAAATAAAACTAGCTTCACAAAGGTGTTCAAACGTCTCACCACAACGTTGGCAAACCAGGTCGACCTTGGCATGGGCAGTGCCTTTCATAACGGTCAACTTCTGGACATCTTTGCCAAAGTGCAGTGTGACATCCACATCACTTCGCAAGCCTTCGGTTGATTCCTCCAGCCTGGGCATCTGCGACTTTTCCACTATCCCGACATAATCGAGTAGCTTCAAGGCATTACGGACTGGATCAACCTTAACGGGCAACTTCACCTTTTGCATAGGGCGCAAATATTATAGGTCCAACAAGGGATAGTCAAAGGAAAAAGTCCTTACCGCCGATGATTTTACCTTCACAGGCCCCTGCAAGAGGAACTTGTGCTCATCGGTGGCCGATTATGCCATATCGTGCAGGATCTGGCACAGGATCCTGTTCCCCTCCCCTGTCTGTCCACCGGATGTGCTCCTTGGTGTCTCATCAGGTGGCAGAACAGCGCGGGTCGCTCCCCAGCAGGCCTGGTGTCGCAGCCACTCTGGGCTCGGCTTCCATCAGTCGGCGTATGGCTTTGAAACTGCCCACGGCAGCCTTGATGGCAATGGGATTGACCAGCCAGCCCGGCAAGTTGTTGCCCGGGTTGGTATAGGTTTCGAGCCGAACGAGTGTGCTGCCATCCCGTTGGGGTAGCGCCTCCCACCGTCCGGCGCTTTCCTGGATCCGGAACAGCCCTGCATGCAATGGCAGGGCATTCGGCTCTGCCCACACCTCGAGAGTCAGGCTGCAATCAATGCGTCGACTCAGATGGGAGCGGGTGATGAGCTCCCTGTCTTGCACCGGCCAGGGAGACGCCAGGCGGGTATAGACCAGATCATCGTCGGGACCCGATCTGGCCAGCACCCTGACTTCACGGCTCTGGGGCAACCACTCTTTATGGCGCGCCGTGTTCCGCAGCACCGTGATCAGCGCGCCAGGATCGGCATTCACGCGCATCTCCAGACGTAAGGCCTGAAAAGAGGTCGGAGGATGTGGCTGGGTCCAAAGCATCACCCCCTCATCCCCCTGGCGAAGTTGCCATGTCCCTGCCCAGCTGGCGAAGGAGATCAGTGCCATGACCAAGGCCGCATATCGTGTCATCACGCTCAATTCCGCTCTCTTGTGTTTGTGCCGTGGTTCCATCAGCATGCATGCTTCCCGCTAATTAGGCGAGTCCCGCTGTAGACATCTCCTGTTTGCGTGGCCCCATCTGCACAGATAGAATCAACCAATTGATTTATAAATGGATATCATCAAAACATGCAGCCTTCCTTGATCCTCGCGTCCACCTCGTCCTACCGCAAGACCTTGCTGGAAAAACTCGGTCAGCCGTTTCACTGTGCCGCGCCTCAAGTCGATGAGACGGCGCAACACGGGGAAACCGCGGAAGCCCTGGTCAGCAGATTGGCGTTTGCCAAGGCGAGTGCGGTTGCTGCTGATCGTGATCAAGGATTGATCATCGGTTCAGATCAGGTGTGCGTCTGTGACGGGCAGATCCTCGGCAAACCCGGCACGGTGGAGAAGGCGGTCGAGCAGTTGCTGCAGGCCCAAGGCAAGCGCGTCATCTTTTACACCGGGCTGTGCGTGATCAATGCTGCAAATGGCCATGCCGAGCAGCTCGTCGAGCCTTTCACCGTGCATTTTCGTTCGCTCGATGAAGCCGCCATCCGTCGCTATGTGGAGGCCGAACGTCCTCTGGATTGTGCCGGCAGCTTCAAGTGCGAGGGAATGGGCATCGTCTTGTTCAAGGCGCTGGAGGGGCGCGATCCCAACGCCCTTGTCGGTCTTCCCCTGATAGGCTTGGTTGATCTCCTGGGTCGCCACGGCCTGGCTCTGCCATAACAAGAACTCTGCCATGAAAAACGGGAGCCTTGGCTCCCGTTTTTCATGGTTGTCAGCGTGACAGCTTGGCGAGGAACGCCTCAAGCTCCGGTGACAATGGCGCTTCCACCTGCATCTCCCGGTCGTCCACCGGATGAGTAAAGGTGAGCTTCCAAGCGTGCAGGAACAGACGCTTTAGCCCCTGCCCTCGCATCTTTTCATCAAACCCGGTCTCACCATATTTGTCATCGCAGGCGATGGGATGGCCGGCGTGCTGGGTGTGGACACGGATCTGGTGAGTGCGGCCCGTGATGGGGCTGCACTCGACCAGGGTGGCTTCGGCAAACTGACGGGCAATCCGGAACCGGGTCTCGGAGGGCTTGCCATCGCTGCTGACCCGCACCACCCGCTCGCCGGATTGCAGATCATTTTTGCGAAGTGGCGCATTGACCACCTTGACGTGGGGTTGCCACTGGCCACGTACCAGCGCCAGATACTGCTTGCGCATGGTCTTGACCCGCAACTGCTCGTGCAGGCTGCGCAGGGCACTGCGCTTCTTGGCAACCAGCAGCACGCCGGAGGTGTCGCGATCCAGCCGGTGCACCAGTTCGAGGAAACGGGCTTCGGGGCGCAGGGCACGCAGCCCTTCGATGACGCCAAAGCTGAGGCCGCTGCCGCCGTGCACTGCCATACCGGACGGCTTGTTGAGCACTATCATGGCATCGTCTTCAAACAGGATCTGGCTCTCCAGACGCTGGATGCTGCCGAGGTTGGCAGAAGGCAACTCATTCTTCTCGGCCACACGCACGGGGGGCACCCGCACCTCGTCACCGGCACAAAGCTTGTATTCCGGTTTGATGCGCTTCTTGTTGACCCGCACCTCCCCTTTTCGAAGGATGCGATAAATCAGGCTCTTGGGGACGCCCTTTAACTGAGTCTTGAGAAAATTGTCGATGCGCTGCCCGTCATGCTCAGCTTCGATGGTGAGCAGCTGCACTTGTTGATGTATCTGTGTCATGGCGCGGATTTTAACACCGCTGACAGCCCTTGGCTCCATGCTTTGTTAAAAAATGGCGTCTTGCTATAAAAGTGGTTTAAATGGGATAATAAACAAGGTTTTGTCATTGTGTTCAAGCCTTGTACTAAGTGGCCAAAATGTATGCCACCCAATCCCGAAACACCGTGTATACAAGAACATGACGGTTCCCGGGTGCGAGGTACAACGCATGGAGAACACAAACAGAACCGACGTAAATTGTCTCCACATCGGTATCCTTAATTCACGCCCTCTCGAGAAGGCTGAACCAGAGTGCCCTTAGTTTGCGCCTCATGCATACCCCAACCGGGAGGTTGCCCCAGCATGCTGAAGACCCGAGGCCGGCGCCGGCAGGACCCAGTGGAGGAATCAAAATGACAAAATAATGAGAACTCAATGAAAAGAATGCTAATCAACGCGACTCAGGAAGAGGAGTTGCGCGTAGCGCTGGTTGACGGACAACAGCTCTACGATTTGGATATTGAAAGTCCGGGACACGAGCAGAAAAAAGCGAACATTTACAAGGGCAAAATCACCCGAGTAGAACCCAGTCTCGAAGCTGCTTTTGTTGACTATGGCGCCGAACGCCACGGTTTCCTGCCGTTAAAGGAAATCGCCCGCAATTACTTCCCCTCCGGTTACTCCTATCAGGGTCGTCCCAACATCAAAGAAGTGGTCCGCGAAGGCCAGGAAGTGATTGTCCAGATCGACAAGGAAGAGCGTGGTACCAAGGGTGCAGCCCTCACCACCTTCATCAGTCTGGCTGGCAGCTACCTGGTGCTGATGCCGAACAACCCCCGTGCCGGCGGCATCTCCCGTCGCATCGAGGGTGACGAGCGGACCGAGCTGAAGGAAGCCCTGAGCGGACTGACCGTGCCGGACGGCATGGGCCTCATCGTGCGCACTGCCGGTGTGGGCAAGTCCCCGGAAGAGCTGGAGTGGGATCTGAACGTTCTGCTCAATCACTGGGACTCCATCCACAAGGCGTCACAACAACGTTCCGCTCCGGTGCTCATTCACCAGGAGAGCAATGTCATCGTGCGCGCCATCCGTGACTATCTGCGTCGCGATGTGGGCGAGATCCTGATCGACAACCCGGTCATCTTCGAACGCGCCAAGTCGCATATCGAGCTGGTCCGTCCCGATTTCCTCAATCGCGTGAAGCTGTACAAGGGTGATGTCGCCCTGTTCAACCACTTCCAGATCGAGAGCCAGATCGAATCGGCCTTCCAGCGCGAAGTGCGCCTGCCCTCCGGCGGCAGCATCGTCATCGATCCGACCGAAGCACTGACCTCCATCGATATCAACTCCTCCCGCGCCACCAAGGGCGGCGATATCGAAGAGACCGCCCTGCAGACCAACCTGGAAGCGGCCGATGAGATCGCTCGCCAGCTGCGCCTGCGTGACCTAGGTGGCCTGATTGTCATCGACTTCATCGACATGACCCCGGTTCGCCATCAACGCGAAGTGGAAAACCGTCTGCGTGAAGCGGTGCATCAGGACCGTGCCCGTATCCAGCTGGGCCGTATCTCCCGTTTCGGTCTGCTGGAGATGTCTCGCCAGCGTCTGCGTCCCTCCCTCAACGAGTCCAGCAGCCATATCTGCCCCCGTTGCCAGGGTCAGGGGGTCATCCGTGACAACGAATCCCTCGCCCTGTCCATCCTGCGTCTCATCGAAGAAGAGGCCATGAAGGACAACACCGAGCAGGTGCATGCCCAGGTGCCGGTCGATGTGGCCGCCTATCTGCTCAACGAGAAGCGTACCTCCATCGCCAATCTGGAACAGCGCAATGATGTGCGTGTCTACATCATTCCGAACCAGCATCTGGAAACCCCGCACTACGAAGTGACCCGCATCCGTCAGAACGAGATCCCGGAAGCGGCCAGCTACGAGCTCAAAACCGAGATTGCCAAGCCGGTCTATCAGCCGCGCCAGGCTCAGGTAGTCGAACGTGAACAGCCGCTGCTGCAAGGGTTTGCCCCGGCTCCTCAGCCGGTTGCGCCCGCCGCCCCGGCTCCTGTTGCGGCTCCTGCTCCGGTTGCAGAACAAGTCGGCTTCTTTGGCAAGCTGGCCAAGGCCTTCTCCGGCCTGTTCGGTGCCTCCTCCGATGCGGCCCCGGCCGAGGTGAAGGCGCCTGCCGACAAACCGGCCGCCCAGCGCGAAGCTCGCAAGGATGACGGGCACCGTCACCAGCGCGATGAATCCCGCAGCCGTGGTCAACGTGGCCGTCGTGACGACAACCGCAGCAATCGCAACGCCGAGAGCGGTGACAAGCGTGAAGGTGCGGCAAACCGCGATGGCGCAGAAAACCGCAATCGTCGCCCGCGCAAAGAGCGTGAGCCTCGCCAGGAACGGGAACCCCGTGGTGACGTGCGCACCGAACAGCGCATGGAGCGTGAGCCTCGCGAACCCCGCCAGGAGCGCGAACCTCGTGCCCCGCGTCCGGCTCGTGAACCTCGCGCCCCCCGCGAACCCCGTGCCGAGGTGATCGTCGAGGCGGTTGATACCGTTGATACTGCGGTCGCCAGCGCTGAACCGCGTCAGGAAAAAGAGCAAAAAGTGGCCGAACGCCGCGAACGTCGCCAACTGCGCAAGCAGATCCGTGTCGATGTCGCTGCGACCGACACCCCTGCCCTGCCGACTGACGAGCAAATCACCGATGTCGCCGACGTGCAAGCCGCTGCTGAGCAACAAGAAGAGCACGGCGAAGGTCAGCGTCGTTCCCGCCGTACCCCGCGCAATCAGCGCATCGAAGGGCAACGTCGCAAGCGCATCAACGAAGAGGCTCGTGGCCAGCGTGAAGACGAAGCACAAGGCGAAGTGCAGCTGACTACCGCGGCCCAGGCCGATGCGGCTCAGGTGAAGGTGGAAGAACCGGTTGTGCCTGTCATCACCATTCCGAGCGCAGAAGCGGTTGCTGCCGCCCTGCAGGCCTCCGCCGCACTGACCGAACACGTGGTGGCTGAAGCCGTTGCTGAGGAAGCGGCAGAGCAGGCACAAG
>NZ_CAWMFQ010000300.1:0-561 GCF_963866995.1 Aeromonas sp. ZOR0002
CCGAATGCCGCGAGCACGGCCGCCAGCTCGCCCGTCAGTGGGCGCTGCACCCGCTCGAGGCGCCCCGCCCGATCACCACAACCCAGGCAACCGTGACGCCAGTATCCGTGCCAGCCAAGACCCCGCAAGCCACTCCGGCTGCCGCCGAATGGGATGACGACCAGGCCATGCTCTGCACCGTCTGCCAGTGGGTTTACGACCCGGCCCAGGGCGAGCCGGATCAGCTGGTGGCGCCGGGCACCCCCTGGGCCCAGGTACCGGAGAGCTTCCTCTGCCCGGGTTGCGGCATCGGCAAGGAGGTATTCGAACCCTGCGCCGTGGAGGCCTGTGTATGAGCACAACAACGCAGAGTGACGCCGGCATCAGCCGGGAGATAGTGGTGATCGGCAGCAGCTTCGCTGCCCAGCAGCTGGTCAAGAGCCTGCGCAAGCTGGACTGGGATCAGCCCATCCGCCTCATCACCGCCGACAGCGGCGACGAGTACAACAAGCCGGACTTGAGCCATGTGGTGAGCCGGGGCTGCGCCGCCGCAGCCATGACCCGTCTTAGCGGCAGCGACTT
>NZ_CAWMFQ010000300.1:617-3913 GCF_963866995.1 Aeromonas sp. ZOR0002
TCGCGCTGCTGCCCCACAGCCCGGTGCTCGGCATCGATCCAGCCCGGCGGTTGGTGCTGACCGAGCAGGGGGAATTCCCCTACGGCAAGCTGGTGCTGGCCACCGGGGCGAGCGCGGTGCGCCCCGATCTGCCGGGCAGCGAACACCTGGTCACCCTCAACAGCCAGCAGGAGTACGCCGCCATCGAGGCGCAACTGCGCCAGGCCCGCCGCATCCTGGTGCTGGGGGCGGGGCTCATCGGCTGCGAGCTGGCGATGGACATGGCGAGCGCAGGAAAAGAGGTGACGCTGGTGGATCTGGCCGACAGCCCCTTAAGCGCCCTGCTGCCCGCCGCCCTGACCGAGCCGCTGCAACAGGCGCTGCGCAGCCAGGGGGTCAGCCTGCAGTGCGGGACGGGTCTCGCCAGGATAGATGCCCAGCCGGGGGATGGCTGGCGCGTCACCCTGACCGACGGGCGCATCAGCGAGCAGGATCTGGTGATCGCCGCGATCGGCCTGCGGCCGAATCAGGCCCTGGCCCGTGGGGCCGGGCTGGCAGTGGAGCGCGGCATCCTGGTCGACGATCGGCTGCAGACCAGCGATCCCCATATCTTCGCCCTGGGGGATTGCATGCAGTGGCAGGGTCAGTTGCTCCCCTTTCTGCAACCCATCGTGCTGGGGGCCAATGCGCTGGCGCGCACCCTGCTCGGCACGCCGACCCTGCTGGCCCTGCCGCCCATGCTGGTGAAGGTGAAGACGCCGCGCTACCCGCTGCAACTGGCCGGCCGCACCCGGGGCGAGGATCTCGCCTGGCAGTGCCGCTGGAACAGCCACGGCATGGTGGCCGAGGCGCACGACGAAGATGGCAAGCTGTGCGGCTTCGTGGTGGGGGGCGACCAGATGAGCGCCGCCTTCCCGCTGCTGCGTCAGCTGCCCCGTTAACCCCTTTCATTGCACCGGCCGGGTCGACCCGGTCACACGAGGAGAACCGATATGGCCATGCAACTGATCCCGTCTCACTGGGTGGTGCGCCGCTCCACTCCCTTCTTTACCCGCGAGAATGTGCCCCAGGCCCTGCTCACCCACCACAACACCGCGGCCGGGGTGTTCGGCCAGCTCTGCGTGATGGAGGGCACCGTCACCTATCACGGCTTTGCCGATGAGCAGGCCGAAGAGCCCGAGGTGAGCCTGGTGATCCGGGCCGGGGAGTTTGCCACCAGCCCGCCCCAGTACTGGCACAGGGTCGAGCTGTCGGAGGATGCCCGCTTCAACATCCACTTCTGGGCCGAGCAGGCAGAATCCGACCTGCCGCTGTTCCACAGTCGCAAATAACGGGGTTTAAGGCTGAGGGGGCGAATGCCCCCTCTGCCCATGCAGATCAAAATCATCAACTCAGATGTTGGTTATCCTGCCCCCTCGATTCGGATGAGCACAGTGAGGGAAACATGAGCCTGTTGGAAGCCCTGACCATGACCTCGGGTCTGGTCTATCTGGTCCTGTTGTTGTGGCAGGGCCGCAGCGGTTGGGGCTGGACGCTCTCTCTGCTGTTGGCCACCGCGCTCTGGCTGCTGGTGGCGGATTCGGTACTCTGGCTCGCACTGGGGCTGGTGGCCACGACCCTGGCGCTCTGGCTGCGCTATCGCCCCCTACTCATGCTGGCCCACATAGACAGTCAACGTCTCAGAACGGCCACCAGGCAGCTATTGCTGCTGTGTTGGGTGTTGGTGGCGGTTCAATATGTTGTTCATATCGGACAGTTGGGGCTGGGGATGACCCCCTGGCTGGTACGCCCTGACGTGGTGGACGGTTTCCTGCCCATCGCCGGTGGTCTCGGGCTGCGGGCCTGGCTCGGGCAGGGGCTGACGGACCCCCACCACCCGGCGGCCACCGTCACCGTGCTGGTGCTCTCCCTGTCGGCCCTGCTGCTGGGTCGGGCGTTTTGTGCCTGGTTCTGCCCGCTCGGGCTGGTGGGGGAGTGGCTGCACGGCCTGCGCTCGCACCTGTTGCCGGGGGAGTGGACCCCGCCGCGCTGGCTCGATGCCGTGTTGCGCGGCCAGAAGTTTCTGGTGCTCGCCTTTCTGCTCTTCATCATATTGCTGGCGGTACCCGCCGCCGCCCTGCCCGGCTACCTCGCCAGCCCCTACCATCAGGCGGCGGACATGAAGATGGGGGCCTTCTTCTTCAACCTGACCCTGATCTCGGGCCTGTGCCTTGGCTGGGTGCTGCTGCTCACCGCCACCTTCCGGCAAGGGTTCTGTCGCTACCTCTGTCCCTATGGCGCCTGGATGGCCCTGCTCGGCCTGCTGACCCCGCTGCGCATTCGCCGTGACCCGGCCCGTTGCTTGCGAAGCCTGGGCCACGACTGCGACAAGTGCAGCCGGGCCTGCCCCTCGCGCATCCAGGTACACCAGCTTATCGCGGTGCGCAGTCTCGAGTGCACCAGCTGCCAGAGCTGCGTGGCCGCCTGCCCCAAGCGGGCCGATGCCCTGCATCTTGGCACACAAGGGCAGCGACTCGCCCCCCGCCAACTGCTGGGGCTGCTCTGTCTGTTGCTGCTGGTGTTGCCGCTGCTCGCTTACGGCTTGCTGGATCTCTGGGTCAGCCAGACACCGATCCCTGACCGTTACGAGCTGTTGCAGCGGCTACCCTGGCTGAGCCACTGAGTGGGGAAAGGGCAAAAGGTGGATGATGGGGGAATCTTTCGGATTGGCGATAATAAGCTGTATAAAAATCCCCCGCCAAATTGTTAGCGCCATCCCACTTTGCTCATATTGCAATTGATCATATAGCGCTCCCCACCATAATGGGTGCTGTTATTTGGCGTTGTTAATATCAATTGGATGAGCAACAACATGAATATCAAGGTCAGCTATCCCAAGTGGTTTACCCTGGACCATAAGATCGCGTTCTTCTTCCCGCTGTAATTCCCCGCGGCGGCGCGGCATGCCTGCCATGCCACGAGCCCGCCTCCATTCCTGAACTGAAATAGCTGCACCCGTCTTCGCCTGTTTATTCTGGCGAGGCGATGTCGTGCACCTATTTACCAATATTTCCCACCTGCCGGACATTCTATTTCCGGCGGGGGAAGAGACTCATTCTGAATATTTAAATCTGGGGTGTTTATATTATGGAAAACTTCAAGCATCTGCCCGAACCCTTCCGTATTCGTGTCATCGAGCCGGTCAAGCGCACCACCCGTGCCTATCGGGAAGAGGCCATTGTCCGGGCGGGCATGAACCCTTTCCTGCTGGACAGCGAAGACGTCTTCATCGACCTGCTGACCGACAGCGGCACCGGCGCCATCACCCAGGACATGCA
>NZ_CAWMFQ010000300.1:3999-18442 GCF_963866995.1 Aeromonas sp. ZOR0002
CTTCGGCTACTCCCTGACCATCCCCACTCACCAGGGGCGCGGCGCCGAGCAGATTTACATCCCCGTGCTCATCAAGAAGCGGGAGCAGGAGAAGGGGCTGGATCGCAAGAAGATGGTGGCCCTCTCCAACTACTTCTTCGACACCACCCAGGGCCACACCCAGATCAACTGCTGCGTGGCGAAGAACGTCTACACCAGGGAGGCGTTCGATACCTCGGTCACCGCCGACTTCAAGGGCAACTTCGATCTGGTGAAGCTGGAAGAGGCCATCCTGGAGGCGGGCCCCGCCAACGTGCCCTACATCGTCAGCACCATCACCTGCAACTCCGCCGGTGGCCAGCCGGTCTCCATTGCCAACCTGAAGGCGGTGTACGAGATCGCCAGAAAGTACGACATCCCGGTCATCATGGACTCCGCCCGCTTCGCCGAGAATGCCTACTTCATCCAGCAGCGGGAGCCCGGCTACGCGAACTGGACCATCGAGGAGATCACCAGGGAGTCCTACAAGTACGCCGACGGCCTCGCCATGTCGGCGAAGAAGGATGCCATGGTGCAGATGGGGGGGCTGCTGTGCTTCAAGGATGACAGCATGCTGGACGTTTACACCGAGTGCCGCACCCTGTGCGTGGTGCAGGAGGGCTTCCCGACCTATGGCGGCCTGGAAGGGGGCGCCATGGAGCGCCTGGCGGTGGGTCTGCGGGACGGCATGCGCCAGGACTGGCTGGCCTATCGCATCGGCCAGGTGCAGTACCTGGTGGACGGGCTGGAGGCCATCGGCGTGGTGTGCCAGCAGGCGGGGGGCCATGCGGCCTTCGTGGATGCGGGCAAGCTGCTGCCCCACATCCCGGCGGATCAGTTCCCGGCCCACGCCCTGGCCTGCGAGCTCTACAAGGTCGCCGGCATCCGGGCGGTGGAGATAGGTTCCCTGCTGCTGGGGCGCGACCCCGCCACCGGCAAGCAGCACCCCTGCCCGGCGGAGCTGCTGCGCCTGACCATCCCCCGTGCCACCTATACCCAGACCCACATGGACTTTGTCATCGAGGCCTTCGGCGAGGTGAAGAAGAACGCCCACCGGGTGAAGGGGCTGGACTTCATTTACGAGCCGGCCGTGCTGCGTCACTTCACCGCCAGACTGAAAGAGGTCGAGCATAACGACCCGTCAGCCGGCAAGACGCAGAAAAAATTGATAGAAGCATAACGAGTCAGGGGCACAGATTTTTCTGTGCCCTTTTTTTTCACTGCTCTGTGAAAGATTTGGAGTGACACACATGACATCAACACCGTCCGTCATCGGAGGGGCCTGCATCATTGCCAGCGTCTGTGTCGGTGCCGGCATGCTGGGGCTGCCGAGCGCGGGAGCCGGGGCCTGGACCAGCTGGTCAACCCTCGCCATCATTCTTACCATGGTCGTCATGACGGTTTCAGGCTGGATGCTGCTGGAAGCCCTGAAACCCTACGCATTGACCGCCTCCTTCAACTCGGTGACCAAGGATCTGCTCGGTCACAGGATCAATCTCTTCAACAACCTCACCGTCTATTTCGTGGGCGGCATTTTGCTCTATGCCTATATCACCTCGTCGGGTCTCATCCTGGGCGGCCTGCTGGGCATCAATAGCCAGCTGGCCTCGGTGTTGTTCGTGCTGGTGTTCTCCTGGTTCGTCTGGCATTCGACCCGAGCGGTGGACAGGATTTCGGTCGTCCTGATCGTTTTTATGGTGCTGAGCTTCGTGTTCGGGGTCTCCGGGCTTGCCAGCAAGATCGACACCGCCAAGCTGTTCAACTCCTTTGCCGAGGAGCTGGGCCGCGCCCCTTACGCCCTGGCCATGTTGCCGGTGGCGCTCACCTCGTTTGGCTACCACCACTCGGTGGCATCGATGCGCGCCTATTACGGCGAGGAGCAGAAAGCCAGGCAGGCGATCCTGGGGGGCACCCTGATCGCCCTGGCGCTCTATCTGCTGTGGCTGCTCAGCATCTTCGGCAACCTGCCTCGTCCCGCCTTCGGCCCCGTCATCGCCAAGGGGGGTGACGTGGATGTGCTGCTCGGGGCGCTGGCCTCGGTGATCGAGTCCAGGCAGGTCTCCCAGGCCATCAACCTCTTCTCCATGGCGGCCATCCTCTCCTCCTTCATCGGGGTGGGGCTCGGGGTGTTCGACTATCTGGCGGATCTGTTCCGGTTCGACAACAGCCGCCGGGGGCGGGCCAAATCCTGGGCGGTGACCTTCCTGCCTCCCCTGGCGCTCTCCCTGATGTTCCCGTTCGGCTTCGTGGTGGCCATCGGCTATGCCGGGGCCGCGGCGACCGTCTGGGCCTGCATCATCCCGGCCCTGCTGGCGAAGAAGTCCCGGGAGCTGGCCCCGGACGAGGCGGGGTTCAAGGCTCCCGGCGGCCAGCCCATGGTGGTGGCCGTCATCGTCTTCGGGGTGCTTACCGCCATCTTCCACCTGATGGCCATGGCGGGTCTGCTGTCCGTCTACACCGGCTGACCCTGGTGTGCTGAACCTGGCCCCATCCCGAACATTTTCCACGGATGGGGCGCAGGATCCGGCCCGTTTCCCCCCATTTCCCCTCCGGATTTGATACCCGAAGGCATGCAGGGTAAAGTCCCCCGGCGCCAGCAGTGGCGAACGCAGGAGAAGCACGGCGGTGTGCCGTGACCAGTCGACAATCCGTTTGGGGGAGTAATGGAACAGAAACCATCGTTGGTGGGCGGGGCATGCATCATTGCCGGCGTCTGTGTGGGGGCCGGCATGCTGGGGCTGCCGAGTGCGGGGGCGGGCGCCTGGACCCTCTGGTCCATGCTCGCGGTAGCACTGACCATGGTGGTGATGACGGTCTCCGGCTGGATGCTGCTGGAGTCCTATCGGGGCTATCCCCTGCGCGTCTCCTTCGATACCGTGACCCGGGATCTGCTGGGGGAGAAGGTCAACGCCCTCAACAATCTCAGCGTCTACTTCGTCGGCGGCATCCTGCTCTATGCCTACATCACCTCGGCCGGTCTCATCATCGACGGCATGACGGGGATGGGCAGCCAGTGGGCGTCCGTGCTCTTTACCCTGGCCTTCTCCCTGCTGGTGTGGCACTCCACCCGGGCGGTGGACCGCATCTCGGTGTTGCTGGTGATCCTGATGGGGCTGAGCTTTGCCTTCGGCATCTCGGGCCTGTCGATGAACGTGCGCCTCGATCTGCTGCTCGACCGGGTGGGCAGCGAAGTGAGCTACGCCCCCTATGCCCTGGTGATGCTGCCGGTGGCGCTCACCTCGTTCGGCTACCACCATTCGGTCTCCTCCATGCGCGCCTACTACGGTGAAGAGCGCCGTGCCAGCCGCGCCATTCTGGGGGGCACTCTGATCGCGCTCGCGTTTTACCTCATCTGGCTGGTGAGCGTCTTTGGCAACCTGCCCCGCAGCGAGTTCGGCCCGGTGATCGCAGAGGGGGGCAACGTGGATGCCCTGCTCAAGGCCCTCGGTTCGGTGATCGAGTCCAAGGCGGTGGCCAGCGCCCTCAACGCCTTCTCCATGGCGGCCATCCTCTCCTCCTTCATCGGGGTGGGGCTCGGGGTGTTCGACTACCTGGCGGATCTGTTCAAGTTCGACAACAGCCGGGGTGGCCGCGCCAAGTCCTGGGCGGTGACCTTCCTGCCGCCCCTGGTGCTCTCCTTGCTGTTCCCGTTCGGCTTCCTGGTGGCCATCGGCTATGCGGGCGCCGTGGCGACCCTGTGGACCTGCATCATCCCGCCTCTGCTGGCCTGGAAGGTGCGGGCGGCCCGGCGCGAAGAAGGTGGCGAGGGCTTCCGCGCCCCCGGCGGCCTCTTCATGATCGTCCTGGTGATCCTGTTCGGCGTGCTGACCGCCACCTTCCACCTGCTCAACATGGTGGACCTGCTGCCCGCCTACAAGGGCTGAGCCGTTACCCGGGTCGCAGTGCCAGCACACAATGACAAAGAAGGAGCCTCATGGGCTCCTTCTTGCTTGTCACACAGGCAATATTGGCGTCGGTTATTGAATGCCGACCGACAGGGAGTGGGGGACCTTGGCGCCTTTACGGGCGGTGGCGCGCATCTGGTAGACCTGGATCAGGTACTTGCCCGACTTGGGCAGGGTGCCTTGCCATTTTGTGTCCACGTTGCCGCCGCCCAGTGCCTCGGCCTGACCCGGGATGGCGCCCGGTGCGAAGACGTTGAAGTTGGCATTGGTGCTGCCGGTGATGGCGACCGTCATGGTCTGGCCTTCTTTGGCGCCCAGGGTGTAGTTGATGGTGTCATAACCGGAGAAGGTGCCGTCAACCTTGGCGCTGTGCGCGCCTTTGGCGAAGTGCACCGGCACCGTGGTCACCTTGTCTGCCGCCTGAACCGAGGCCGCCATCATCATGGCCAGCAAGGCGGCCGTTACTGCTTTTTTCATTATCTATTGCTCCTGTGATCGGGCCCTGGCACGGGCCTCGAGGGGAAGATATGCCTGAACGATGACGCGACTCCATCGAAATGATGGGGCGGTCGGAGTGGGGGATGTTGCAAGATTTGGGGTATGCACAGACGGACATGGTGCCTTTTGGCCGCAAGCCAGATGAACACAAGGTCGATGGGGTTTTATATGGCGAGTATCCCTGATACAGGGGGCGTTTTTGTCAACGTGGTGTTGACGAACAGGGTGCCCGCTGCGGCCATGACTCTGCGACAGAATTGATCGCCCCGGGTCTCCTGCATGGTCAGGGCGCGGGAGGGCTTGCGGAAAAAGAGGACGTCATGGCTGGCTGGTGCCCTCAGCCGCCATGGCCTGCTGCTCATAGCGCGCCACCGTGCCGTCCTGCTTCATTTGCCGGATCACGCTGGCAAGGGGGGCCAGCAGATCCTGATGCCGTTCGTGCAGGTAGACGTAAGAATCGGCCAGCTCCATCACCCCGGCGGAGTAGATGCCGGCATAGCCCGGGTCCTGGCGCGTCAGGGCGGCCAGGGCCTGGCTGGCAATCAGGGTCTGCTCCACATAGAGGTCACTGCGCCCCTTGAGCAGCTTGCCCATCCCCTGCTCGGCGGTGGTGATGGCAAAGAGCCGGTTCGGTGCCACCACCTTGCCCAGCATCATCTCCGGCAGCTTGGCGCCACGGCGAAACTCGACCCGATAACCGGTGCCCAGCAGGCTGTGCCACCCCTGCAGCTGGATCCCGGGCTGGTGGGCATAGGCCTGATAGGAGACGGCGAAATGGGGCTCGGGCACGCGCTGGAGGGTGCGGGTCTGCTGCTGGTAGCTGGCGGCGCGGTGGATCTCGCCATCGACCTGTCCCTGCTCTGCCAGCAGGGGGGCCCGTCCCCCGGGGTAGCCCTGGTACTGGAAGTCATAGCCCAGGCGGGCGAACGCGTCCCGATAGATGAGATCGAGCCAGCGACCATAGGGGGACTCCCTGGTTTCAAGGGAGCTCACCAGTGTGATGTTGCCCCTGCCTTGCGCCCCCCATACCTGGAAGGCCAGCAGCAAGAGCAGTGAAAGAGCGAAGAAGCGGTATCCTGAAACCTGCGCCATGGTGTCCCTGTCAGAGCGGTGGTTGCAAAGGGTGACAGTCCTATCCTAGCCCAGGGGGTTGCCCGGTCCAGCGCTTTCTGCCGTCCGCCCGTGGATACCCTCCGGGCCGCCTTGCCCGAATGAACGACAACAAAGGGAGATAGCCAGCGCCGCTCACAGGCTGGCGAAATCCACCTCGGGCAGGGTTTCGAAGCCGGGGCGGGCAAACAGATAGCCCTGCATCAGGCTGACGCCCATCTCCCGCAGGCAGGCCATCTCGTCGCGGGTCTCGACCCCTTCCGCCAGCGGGGTGATCTGCAACTCCGTAAACAGCGCCAGACAGTGGCGAACGATGGCCTGACGGATCGGGTCCTGGTCGATGCCGCGCAGCAGGTGCATATCGAGTTTGATGATGTCGGGGCGAAAATCGGCCAGCAGGCTCAGGCCCGAGTAACCGGCGCCAAAGTCGTCGATCGCCGTCTTGAAGCCAAGGGCCTGATAGTGATCCACGATGCCGCGAATATGGCGGTTGTCCTGCACCTGTTCCACCTCGGTGAACTCGAACATGATCTGCTCGATGGGAAAGAGATGCTCGCGGGCCGCCTGCAACGTGGTGCGGATGCAGCGCTCCGGGCGATAGACCGCGTTGGGCAGGAAGTTGATGCTCAGCATGCCCCGCATGTCGAGGCGGGCGGCCAGCGCGATGGCTTTGATCCGGCACAGCTGATCGAAGCGGTAGCGGTTGTCGTCGTTGACCCGGTCAATCACGCTCTGCGCCGGCTCGTTGTTGAGCCCCCGCACCAGGGCCTCATAGCCGAAGAGGGTGCGCTGGCTGCAATCGACGATGGGCTGAAAAGCCATGGTGAAGTCGAAGTCGAGATCTGCTTTCTCCTGACACAGCTGGCAGATGGCGGGGGATGGGGCGGCAGGTATATCCATGACTTTCCTCTTGGGCGTGGCGGCGCTGGGCACTGTCTCAAATGATAACAGCTCATTACCCCCCCTGTAGGTTCGATTAGCGCAGCGTAATTGGACGAACGAGAAGCTTTGATTGCGGTTGTTACCGTGCAACAGCGTCGGCCAGCCGGAGGGGGGGGGAATTAGGCTGGCCGTTATGGCGGGAGAATCCATTTACGCGAATGTCCGATTACGCCTGACGTACGAGTTGCTCGGGTGAGGGAAAAATAGGTGGGTGTCACAGTTTTTAATTGTGTTAATGTGTTTTTATTAAATTTGTTCAGGTATATGGGGCGCAATTATGGATATTGTAGATTTTATAAGGCAATTCATTTTTGAGTTATCAGTACAATTGAAAGCATCAAACTTATACCTCACGATCTTTGCTGCTTTATTAGGTGCAGTGGTCGGAGTACTACTTACAATTTTTGTGTCGCTTCTCTCGGGCTTTCTGAATAAATTAAGCTATAACAAGTCGGCAAGAATGCAAATTCATGATTTAACAGAATCTAATATCATGCGATGTCAAGTTAATATAGGTGTTCTAGATAATGAGATTGATGGATTATCTTCTCGGGGAAAATTCACATTGAATGGTCTTGCTTTGCTGCAAGACTACGAAAATACGTTGCTTTATACACCCGCAAAATTTAGACCTACAGAGTTTTTTTTAATCCGCATGCAAACCACAGCATTGAACTCACATCATGCGCAACTAGCGTCAATGCTAGAACAAAGAGCTAGGCTCGATATAGAGATTAGAAAAGCCTCCCAAGGTGAGCAGGAGTGGGAATTAACAGGGCTAAGGCTCGAATATGATAGGCACCTTAAAAATAAGTTTTCTGAGATACAAGAGTTTACAAAAGCCCTTAGAGATTATATTGACCTTGGATGCCTCAAACGATTTTTTATGAATTTCATTCCCCTGAGAGTGATTCAAAAAAAGTCAATGGAAGTTGTCATGGGGACTCCAACTCAGACCAACTAACTGGCAATCTACATCGCATGGGCGGACCTATTAGGTAGAGCCGCTGGTTGTTTATTGATCACCGCAATTCCTGCTTTATTAGTGAATGTTAAATATATTGGTAAGGACTTAATAAAAACGGCGCCTTTCGGCGCCGTTTTTAATATCACCTACCCAACCAAGATCACTGCAGCAGGGAGATATCCGCGACTTGCAGGAACAGGTTGCGCAGGTTGTTCAGCAGCGCCAGACGGTTGGCCTTGAGGGCCTCGTCGTCGGCCATCACCATCACTTCGTTGAAGAAGGTATCGACCGGCTCGCGCAGGGCGGCCAGACGGGTGAGGGCAGCCTGATAGTCACCGGCGGCGAACAGCGGGGCCAGTTCGGCTTGCAGTTCGGCAACCTGGGTGGCCAGCGCCTTCTCGGCGGCATCGACCAGCAGTTCCGGTTTGACGGCAGTCGGCAATTCGCCTTCGACCTTGGCCAGAATGTTGCTCACGCGCTTGTTGGCGGCAGCCAGTGCCAGTGCGGCATCCAGCGTGCGGAAGTGGCTGACGGCCTTGACGCGGCGATCGAAGTCGAGCGGACGGGTCGGGCGGCGGGCCAGTACGGCCAGCACCACGTCGGCACCGATGCCTTCGTCCTGATAGGCGGCGCGGAAGCGGCCCAGCATAAAGTCGACCACGTCGGTGACGACGGTTTTGTTGGTCAATTTGCCTTCGTAGACGCGTACCGCTTCTTCAACCAGTTCAACCAGATCCAGATCCAGCTGCTTCTCGGTCATGATGCGCAGGGCACCGATGGCGGCGCGACGCAGGGCGAACGGGTCCTTGTCACCCTTCGGCAGCATGCCGATGCCGAAGATACCGGCCAGGGTGTCGAACTTGTCGGCCAGCGCGACGGCGCAGGCAACCAGACCGGACGGCAGGGCATCACCGGCAAAGCGCGGCATGTACTGCTCGTTGAGGGCCACGGCAACCGCTTCGTCTTCGCCATCGTGACGGGCGTAGTGCATCCCCATGACACCCTGGGTGTCGGTGAACTCGCCGACCATGTTGGTCATCAGGTCACACTTGGAGAGCAGACCGGCACGCTTGGCCTGAGCCACGTCGGCGCCGATACGCTCGGCGATAAAGCCGGCGACGGTCTCGATGCGCTCGACCTTGGCCTTGACGGTGCCCAGCTGTTGCTGGAACAGCACGGTTTCAAGGCGCGGCAGGCGGGAGGCCAGAGTCTGCTTGAGGTCGGTCTTGAAGAAGAACTCGGCGTCAGAGAGACGGGGGCGAACCACCTTCTCGTTACCGCTGATGATCTGGCTCGGGTCTTTGGACTCGATGTTGGTGACGAAGATGAACTTCGGCAGCAGCTTGCCATTCTTGTCGTAGACCGGGAAGTACTTCTGGTCACCCTTCATGGTGTGAACCAGTGCCTCAGCCGGCACGGCCAGGAACTTCTCTTCGAAGTTGGCGGTCAGCACCACAGGCCACTCGACCAGTGCGGTCACTTCTTCCAGCAGGGCGTCGTCCAGATCGGCCACGCCACCGAAGGCGGCAGCGGCCGCTTCGACGTCAGCCTTGATCTTGGCCTTGCGCGCCATGAAGTCGGCAATCACCATGCCGCGCTCCTGCAGGATCTGCGGGTACTGGCTGGCGTTGTCGATGGTGAACTCGCTCTCGCCCATAAAGCGGTGGCCGCGGATGGTGCGGGCAGAGTCGATACCCAGAATGTGGGCGGGCACCAGATCCCCATCCAGCAGCAGGGTCACGGTGAAGACCGGACGCACGAACTGGATGGTCTTGTCGCCCCAGCGCATCATTTTCGGGATCGGCAGCTTGGCCAGTGCTTGGCTAACCAGCTCGCCCAGCAGATCGACGGCCGGACGGCCTTCGACCTTGGCGGTGTGAACCAGCCACTCGCCCTTGTCGGTGACCAGACGCTCGGCCTGCTCAACGGTGATGCCGTTGCCACGGGCCCAGCCTTCGGCAGCCTTGGTCGGCTTGCCTTCGGCATCGAACGCCTGGGCCACGGCCGGGCCGCGCTTCTCGACGCTCTTGCTCGGCTGTTCGCCAGCCAGCTCGCTTACCTTCAGCGCCAGACGGCGCGGTGAGGCAAACCACTCGACGTCGCCGAAGGCCAGATCGGCCTTGGTCAGTTCGGCTTTGAAGTTGTCGGCAAAGGCTTCGGCCAGGGAGCGCAGGGCTTTGGGCGGCAGCTCAGCAGTACCGATCTCTACCAGAAATGTATGTTGTGCCATGTCCGTTCCTTAACCTTGCTTGTTCTCGTTGCTGCCACGTTGGCACATCGGGAAGCCCAGCGCTTCGCGGGAGGCGTAGTATGCCTCTGCCACGGCCTTGGTCAGGGTGCGAATGCGCAGGATGTAGCGCTGACGCTCGGTGACCGAGATGGCCTTGCGGGCATCCAGCAGGTTGAAGGAGTGAGCGGCTTTGAGGATGCGCTCGTAGGCAGGCAGCGGCAGCGGTTTTTCCAGTGCCAGCAGGTTCTGGGCTTCCTTCTCGTACTGCTCGAAGCAGTGGAACAGGAACTCCACATCGGCGTGTTCGAAGTTGTAGGTGGATTGCTCCACTTCGTTCTGGTGGAACACGTCGCCGTAGGTGGTCTTGCCCAGCGGGCCGTCAGACCAGACCAGATCGTAGACGCTGTCTACGCCCTGAATGTACATGGCCAGACGCTCGAGACCGTAGGTGATCTCGCCGGTGACCGGCTTGCACTCGAGGCCGCCAACCTGCTGGAAGTAGGTGAACTGGGTCACTTCCATGCCGTTCAGCCACACTTCCCAACCCAGACCCCAGGCACCCAGAGTCGGGTTTTCCCAGTTGTCTTCCACGAAGCGGATGTCGTGGATTTCAGGATCCATGCCCAGCTCTTTCAGGGAGCCCAGATAGAGTTCCTGAATGTTGTCGGGGGAAGGCTTGATGATCACCTGGAACTGGTAGTAGTGCTGCAGGCGGTTCGGGTTTTCACCGTAGCGGCCGTCAGTCGGACGGCGGGACGGTTGCACGTAAGCGCAGGCGATGGGCTCCGGGCCCAGGGCACGCAGACAGGTCATGGGGTGGGAAGTACCGGCACCCACTTCCATATCCAGCGGCTGAATGATGGTACAGCCCTGGCGGGACCAATAGTCCTGCAGCTGCAGGATCAGGCCCTGAAAGGTTTTGACATCGAATTTTTGCATAATTTTTTTCGCGCGAAGTGAAAATCAGAGCAAGATTTGCTGAATGTGAACCGAGGGAGTATACCGTCTGGCATGGTCGGATAATAGGCGAAATTGCAGCGGATTCGTGGGATGGTGCTGCGCCTTGGCTGGTCGGGCGGGATGTCCGGTATATGATGTGAGCAGTGCCGCCTGCAGAGTGGGCAGGGTCGGGCAAACCGCTGAAATGACGAGGGAGAGGAAATGGAACTGCGCTGCGCCTGGGTGACCAAGGACCCGGAATACATTGAATACCATGACAAACAGTGGGGCAGGCCGGTCTATGACTCGCGCGAGCTGTTTGCCAAGCTCTGCCTCGACGGCCAGCAGGCGGGGCTGTCGTGGATCACCATCCTCAAGCGCACCGAGAGCTACCATCGCGCCTATGCGGATTTTGATCCGGTGCGCATCGTGCAGTTCGACGACCAGGATGTGGAACGGCTGATGCAGGATACCGGCATCATTCGCAACCGGCTCAAGGTGCAGTCGATCATCAAAAATGCCCGCGCCTATCTGGCGCTGGAGGCCGAAGGCATCGACTTTGTCGATTATCTGTGGGGCTTCGTGGGCGGCGCCCCCATGGTCAACCGGCGCCAGGGGAATGGCGACATTCCGGCGACCTCGCCGGAGTCGGATGCCATGTCAAAAGCCTTGAAAAAACGCGGCTTTACCTTCGTCGGCAGCACCATCTGCTACGCCTTTATGCAGGCGGTGGGCATGGTGAACGATCACCTGGTGACCTGCCCCTGTCACGCCGAATGCCAGCAAGCGATGCCGGAGTGAATGGGGGAGTGAGCGAAGAAGGGAGGCTCAAGCCTCCCTTCTTTTTACTCTGAATCAGCAGGGCTCAAGGGGGCGGCCGAGCGCTTCGCACACCTCGTCGCTGCTCATCAGCCGCACGAAGGGGCCGGCCAGGGTGGCGTTGTGATGGGCGATGATCTGGGGGGCGGTCAGTTGCGGTGTGTCCATGCAGGTGTGGGCATCGCTCACCAGCACCACTGTGTAGCCGAGATCTGCCGCCGCCCGGCAGGTGGTGTCGATGCAGTACTGGGTCTTCATGCCGGTGACGATCAGGGTCTGCACGCCGTCCTCTTTCAGCCAGCCATCGAGACCGGTGCCATGGAAGGCGCTGGGGCGCTGCTTGTCGAACACCCGATCGGCCTCGCCGACGACCAGCTCAGGCGCAAGCTGCCAGAACGGGCTGCCGGCGGAGATGGGGCTGCCGGCCGGGCCCGTGTGACGCACCGCCAGCACGGGGAGAGCGGCACTGCGGGCCGCCTGGCTCAGGCGATTGATGTTGGCCAGGGTCTCGGCCCCGGCATGGGGGGCTTCCGGGCCGTGGAGGAGGCCCACCTGGATGTCGATGATGAGCAGCGCGGGGCGGGAAAGGGACGACATGGTCATGGCTCCGTGAGAAATGTCACTCACTCTGGGGCCATGGGCTCTAATGAGACAACCCGCATATGGGGGGCTACATCGTGCCAGACCCATGGAGCATGTTCCGTTGCGCCGGGCCAGGGGCCTTTTCGCCCCTTGGTACAGCCGGGATACAGTCACACGGGTTCACCATCGGGATCGTCATCACGAGGGAGTCCCGTGTCACTGAGCACCGTTCGCCCTCTCTTCCCCGGCCTGATCGGCTGCACTCTGGGGATGACGTTGCTCGTCAGGGCAAACACGAGGGGAAGCCGGCCCTGTGCAAGAAGGTCCGAGGCTGCACAAACGACGCCCCCGAGGGCCGAGTCTGCGCTACCGGGATCTTGCCCCTCCCCTATCATTGAAAGACGCCGGACCGGTTCAGGTTGTCTGGCGAAGGAGCCATCATGAAGAAGTCCGTATTGGCGCTGCTTGCCACCACCGCCTTGCTGGCCGCCCTGCCTGCACAGGCCACCAAGCAGGCCCAGGAGCGCCGTGACGCCCGCGATGTGCGTCAGGATACCCGTCAGGAGTCCCGTAACGCGAAACAGGAGTGTCGTGAGGGGCTGGTGGGCAATGCCGACTGCCGCCAGGAGCATCGTGACAACAAGCAGGAGGGGCGAGACAAGGCCCGGGATATCAAATATTGATGCGGGCCCGTCCGAAGAGGGCCTGCACCGGGTAAGTCGCTAGGGGCAGGGGGGCGTGTTGCCCCCTGCCCCTCTTCGCAATGCGCGCGTCACACTCTGGCGCCTCTCTGGGTTAGAATGCGCGGCCATCGGCTAGAGTCGTTCTTTTTCAGAGGTTTTTTCATGCATTTCAAGAAACTGGTTCCTGCACTTGCCCTGACCGTCGCCATCACTGGCTGTACCACCAACCCCTATACCGGTGAATCCCAGACCTCCAAGGGCGCCTGGGGCGCGTTGGCGGGTGCGGCGACCGGCGCAGCCGTGGGGGCGCTCTCCTCCAGCAAGGGCGATCGCAAAAAGGGCATCCTGACTGGCGTCGCCGCCGGTGCGGCCTTGGGTGGTGGTATCGGTTACTACATGGATGTGCAGGAAGCCAAGCTGCGCGAGAAGCTGCAAGGCACCGGCGTCAGCGTGACCCGCAACGGTGATCAGCTGATCCTCAACATGCCGAACAACGTCACCTTCGACAGCTCCAGCGCCCAGCTGAAAGCCGCCGGTGCCAACACCCTGTCCGGCGTGGCCCTGGTGGTTGCCGAGTTCGACAAGACCCGTCTGAACGTGGTCGGTCACACCGACAGCACCGGCTCCCGCGAGCTGAACATGAAGCTCTCCCGGGATCGCGCCGATGCCGTCGCCGCCCAGCTGATCGGCCAGGGCGTGTCCGGCAGCCGCATTGCCATCAGCGGTGTGGGCCCGGATCAGCCGGTGGCCAGCAACAGCACCGCCGAAGGCAAGGCCCAGAACCGTCGGGTGACCATCACCCTGACCCCGACCGCCTAAGCGGCCTGCGTTGCAGTCATGAAAAAGGCCCCGCCAGCGATGGCGGGGCCTTTCTATTGGCGCCGGTGCGTGCCCTTTGCTCCTTGCCCCCTTCTCCCCTTGCGGGAGAAGAGTCGGGGATGAGGGGATAACCGCCTCTTAGACAGCGGCAGTGAGCTGTACTTCCACCCTGTAGCCTTCGTGGGCGAGACGGGCCTGCATGCAGGCACGGACCGGGGCTGTATCGGCATCAGGGGAGCCAGGCATCCCGCTTTGTTTAGACAGCGGCAGTGAGCTGCACTTCTACCCTGTAGCCTTCGTGAGCGAGACGGGCCTGCACGCAGGCGCGGACCGGGGCTGTGTCGGCATCAGGGGAGCCAGGCATCCCGCTTTGTTTAGACAGCGGCAGTGAGCTGTACTTCCACCCTGTAGTCTTCGTGGGCGAGACGGGCCTGCACGCAGGCACGGACGGGGGCGGTGCCTGCCGGGATCCAGGCATCCCACTGCGCGTTGAAGGCGGCGATGTCTTCAATGTCCTTGAGATAGATGTTGGCCATCAGGATCTTGTCGACGCCGGAGCCGTTGGCTTCCAGCAGACGCTGCAGGCTTTCGAGCACTTCACGGGTCTGCTGGTGGATGTCGGCGGTCTCGGTGGCGGGCACTTCCACCACGTAGAGGGTGCCGTTGTGGATGACCACATCAGACCAGCGCTGGGTGGTCCCGATACGGGTAATGGTTGTCATGTTTGCTCCGGTACAGGGCTATTGACCCTTGCGGATCAGGTAGCGGTAAGGGGCCTGCTCAGTCTCGCTGGCGACCAGGGTATGGTCCATGAAGCGGCAGAAGCTGGGAATGTCGCGGGTGGTGGAGGGGTCGTCGGCGCTGACCAGCAGGGTCTCCCCATCCGCCATCAGCCGCACTTTCTTGCGAACCATCATCACGGGTTCGGGGC
>NZ_CAWMFQ010000301.1:0-22374 GCF_963866995.1 Aeromonas sp. ZOR0002
GGCCGCCGGCGCCACGAACAGATCGTACAGCAGCCAGACGGGCTTCAGGGCGAGGGAGCAGAACAGGGGATAGAGGTGGGTAAATCCCAGCACCTCTCCCGCCTCGCTCTGGGCCACGAAGAGCACCGACTCCCCGGCGGTGCAGCGCTCCAGCAGGAAGGCTTCGGCGGCCTCGGGCCGGGCAGGCAGCCGGTAGAACGCCCGGTATTCCACGAACAGGGGGGTGACCCGGGGAATGTCACCGGGGGTGGCCTGGAAGATCCTCATGGGGCGTTCCCCGCCGGATCCTGGCTGACCCAGATCAGCCGGTCGGTGGCAAAGCCGAGCCCTCTGGCCCGCTCGACCAGGGCCTCTACCTTCTCTTTGGGGGGATGGGGCGTGCGGGAGAGGATCCAGAGGTACTGGAGGTTGTAACTGCTCACCAGGGAGAGCTCATAGTCCGTCGCCAGCACGTTGTAGCTGCCGTAGAAGGGGCCGAAGAAGCTCACCTTGAGGCGCCCCTCGTCGCTGTTACCCACGAAGTAGGCGCGCCCCTCGGCCTCGCGCCATTCCCCCTGTTCGTCCTGCCCCCGGTTGATCACCCTGACACCGCCGTCATCCCGCAGGCTGTAGGTGGCGGTGACCCGGTTCAGGCCGCGCTCGAAACCGTGATCGAGGCGGGCCACCTCGTACCAGGTGCCCAGGTAGCGGTCGAGCTGGAAGGGCTTGACCACCTGGTGTCCCGGTGGAATGCCGGTGCAGGCGGTGGCCAGCAGGGTCAGAACGAGCAGGATCAGTGTGCGCATGTCATCCCTCCACGATACGCAGTTGTCCCGAGCGGAAGCGTGCCGCGTGTTCGCTCGGGGTGTTGCCAAAGAAGCGTTTGTATTCGCGGCTGAACTGGGAGCCGCTCTCGTAGCCTACCTTGTCCGCCGCCACCCCGGCCTTGAGGCCGTCGTGCAGCATCATCAGCCGCGCCCGGTGCAGGCGCAGGGTCTTGATGTACTGCAGGGGCGAGGTGGCGGTGGCCGCCTTGAAGTGGTGGTGGAAGGCCGAGACGCTCATGTTTGCCTCCCGGGCCAGCTCCTCCACCGTCAGGTTCTCGGTAAAGCGCTGCTCCATGATACGCAGCACCCGGGCTATCTGGCTCACCTGGCTGTGACGGCTGGCCATGGCCAGCAGGGCGGGGGCCCCCCCTTCGTGCAGGGCGTGGAACAGGATCTCGCGCACGATCTGGGGCCCCAGCACCCGGGCGTGGAGCGGTTTGTCCATCACGTCGATGAGGCGCTCCACCGCGCAGAGCATGGTCTCGGAGAGGGGCACGGAGACGACGCCGCGACCCGGTTCCGCCGGGGCGGGGGCCGCGTCCCCCATCTCCAGCAGCAGGGCCTGCAGCGCCGCCACGTCGATCTCCACCGAGAGCCCCACCAAGGGGGATTCGGGGGAGGCGAAGCACTCGCACTCGCAGGGCAGCGGCAGGGTCATCATCAGGTAGTGCTCGGGGTCGTAGCGGAAGGTGAAGTCCGAGAGATAGCCCACCTTGTGCCCCTGCAGGATGATGATCATGCGCGGGCGGTAGAGCACCGGGATGCGGTCGTGATGCTCCGTGGTGTAGATGAGGTGCACGCCGGGCACGGGGGCGGCGGTGATCCCCGGGTGGGGGGCCAGGGCGGCGAGTCGGCTGGCGAGGGCGGACTGGTGGGTTGCCGCGATGGGCTGATTTGTACTCATTTATCCAGGCTCAGTAGAAATAGGCAAGAAATCGGCAGAAAGCTCCCTTGATGGTAGGGGGTTATAAGAGAAAAATGCAACCCATACCTTACCGACTACGACCACCCCGGGAGATCCCATGAACAACTTCATCCTGCACACCCCCACCAAGGTGCTGTTCGGCAAGGGCCAGGTGGCCCAGCTGCGCGGCCAGATCCCCAGCGACGCCCGCATCCTCGTCACCTACGGCGGTGGCAGCGTGGTGCGCAGCGGCCTGCTGGATCAGATCCGCAGCGAGCTGGCCGGCATGACCCTGTTTGAATTTGGCGGCATCGAGCCCAACCCCACCTACGAGACCCTGATGGGTGCCGTCGAACTGGCCCGCGCCGAGAAGGTCGACTTCCTGCTGGCAGTGGGCGGCGGCTCCGTGCTGGACGGCTCCAAGTTCATCGCCGCGGCCGCTCACTACGATCCGGCCAGGGATCCCTGGCACATCCTCGAGACCGTCGGGGGCGAGGTGGCCTCCGCCATTCCTCTGGGCAGCGTGCTGACCCTGCCGGCCACCGGTTCCGAGATGAACATGGGCGCCGTCATCACCCGCAAGAGCACTGGGGACAAGCAGCACTTCTTCTCGCCCTTCGTGATGCCGCGCTTCGCCGTGCTCGACCCCGTGCTCACCTACACCCTGCCCGCCCGTCAGGTGGCCAATGGGGTGGTGGATGCCTTCATTCACACCCTGGAGCAGTACCTCACCTACCCGGTGGATGCCAAGGTGCAGGATCGCTTCGCAGAAGGGCTGCTGCTGACCCTGGCGGAAGAGGGGCCCAAGGCACTGGTGGAGCCGGAAAACTACGACGTGCGTGCCAACATCATGTGGAGCGCCACCCTGGCGCTGAACGGCCTGATCGGAGCCGGCGTGCCCCAGGACTGGGCCACCCACATGCTGGGCCACGAGATCACCGCCCTGCACGGTCTGGACCACGCCCAGACCCTGGCGGTGGTGCTGCCCGCCCTGCTGCAGGCCAAGCGCGAGCAGAAGCGCGCCAAGCTGCTGCAATACGCCGAGCGGGTCTGGGATCTGCGCAGCGGCAGTGACGAGGCGCGTATCGACGGGGCCATCGCCGCCACCCGCGACTTCTTCGAGCGGATGGGGATCAAGACCCGGCTGCGGGATTACGTGGCCGACGCCCGGATCGACGCCCTGCTGGCCAAGCTCGAAGAGCACGGCATGACCGCCCTGGGTGAGCACGGCGACATCGACCTGGCCCAGAGCCGGCATATTTATGAGGCGGCCTGGTAAGCAGAGCGTGCCTGAAACGGGCCCAAGGCCCGGTTGCACCAGGGGGCCCGAACCCGCCAGCAGGCGGGGACGCGGCCCCCTGATCGTTGCAAAATGGTTACTTTTTCCCTTTTCATCTCATCAGATGAGCCAACGGCAGATTTCGTAAGAACAAAAAACGCTAAGGTAGAGGCTGGGTTAAACATTTTTTTTGACTGGTTGGATCACTTTTTTTAGCGCTTTTTGCTGGTATAAGCCCCTAATTTGGTTTGTTTTTTTTAATCATGGTCCGGGATGGGCTGAATTCTGTACCCGCCCGCCCGGGGTCGTGGTTGTAATAAAACTCCAAAATTTGATACTAATCACCCTCGCGCCTGAAAAGCGGGGGCCTGACCGTGACAGGAGGTCGAGGTGAAGCCTGCTGATTTTCATAACAAAGGGCCCGTGACCTGCACTTTGATCATGCCTTGTCCCCTCAGACATGAGAGACTTGGCGATGATTGTTTATTAACCATCAGGGAATAGTCATGCAGATTGGAATACCGAGAGAGAGTCTCGCCGGTGAGACCCGGGTCGCAGCGACCCCGGCCACTGTCGAGCAGCTGAAAAAGCTCGGCTTCGAGGTTGCCATCGAGGCCGGTGCCGGCCTGCGAGCCAGCTTCGATGATGCCGCCTTCGAGGCTGCCGGTGCCAGCGTGGTACCGAACGTCTGGCAAGCCGACCTTGTCTTCAAGGTCAACGCGCCGACCGAGGCCGAAATCGCACAAATTAAGGATGGTGCCACCCTGGTGAGCTTCATCTGGCCCGCCCAGAACCCCGAGCTGGTCAAGAAGCTTTCCGAGCGCAACATCAATGTGATGGCGATGGACATGGTGCCGCGGATCTCCCGTGCCCAGTCCCTCGACGCCCTCTCTTCCATGGCCAACATCGGTGGCTATCGCGCCGTCGTGGAAGCCGCGCACCAGTTCGGTCGCTTCTTCACCGGCCAGATCACCGCCGCCGGTAAAGTTCCGCCCGCCAAGGTGCTGGTCATCGGTGCCGGTGTGGCCGGTCTGGCCGCCATCGGGACCGCCGGTTCCCTCGGTGCCATCGTGCGTGCCTTCGATACCCGTCTGGAAGTGGCCGAGCAGATCGAGTCCATGGGTGGGGAATTCCTCAAGCTGGACTTCGGCGGCGAAGATGGCGCTTCCAGCGACGGTTACGCCAAGGTGATGAGCGAAGAGTTCATCAAGGCCGAGATGGAGCTGTTCGCCCAGCAGGCCAAGGAAGTGGACATCATCATCACTACCGCCCTGATCCCGGGCAAGCCGGCACCCAAGCTCATCACCAAGGAAATGGTGGACAGCATGAAGCCGGGCTCCGTCATCGTGGACATGGCGGCCCAGGCCGGCGGCAACTGCGAATACACGGTACCGGGTGAACTGCATGTCACCGACAACGGCGTCAAGGTGATCGGTTACACCGATCTGCCGGGCCGCCTGCCTGCCCAATCCTCCCAGCTCTACGGCACCAACCTGGTGAACCTGATGAAGCTGATGTGCAAGGAGAAGGACGGCAACGTCGCCATCGACTTCGAAGACGTGGTACAGCGCAACATGACGGTGGTCCAGGCCGGTGAAGTGACCTTCCCGCCCCCCGCCATCTCCGTCTCTGCCGCCCCGCAGAAACCCGCTGCCGCCAAACCGGCCGCCAAGAAGGAAGAGGCCAAGCCCTCCAACAAGAAGTTCGTGTTCGGTGCCCTCGGCATCGCCGCCTTCGGTTGGGTGGCTGCCGTGGCGCCTGCCGCCTTCCTCTCCCACTTCACCGTCTTCATCCTGGCCTGCGTGGTCGGTTACTACGTGGTGTGGAACGTCTCTCACGCCCTGCACACGCCGCTGATGTCGGTCACCAATGCCATCTCCGGCATCATCGTGGTCGGTGCGCTGTTGCAGATTGGACAAGGGTCGACCCTGGTCACCGTGCTGGCCTTTGTCGCCGTGCTGATTGCCAGTATCAACATCTTCGGTGGCTTCACCGTCACTCAGCGCATGCTGAAGATGTTCCGTAAGGATTAAGGGGGTTTAACGTGTCTCAAGGACTGGTAACAGCATCCTATATCGTTGCCGCCGTGCTCTTCATCCTCAGTCTCGCGGGACTGTCGAAGCAAGAAACGGCCAAGCATGGCAACCTGTTCGGTATCGCGGGGATGGCCATCGCCCTGCTCGCCACCGTCTTCAACCCGGAAACCAGTGGCGTCCACTGGATAGTCCTGGCCATGGCCATCGGTGGCGCCATCGGCGTGCGTCTGGCCCTCAAGGTCGAGATGACCGAGATGCCCGAGCTGGTGGCCGTGCTGCACAGCTTCGTGGGCATGGCAGCGGTGCTGGTGGGCTTCAACAGCTTCATCGATCTGCACCCCTCCGCCCCCGCTGAAGTGGTGGTCTCCGTCGGTTCCAACCTGGATGCGACCCTGGCAGCCGCCCGGGCGGCGTTCGAGCAGGCGGCAAGCGTCGCCCAGGTCGAGCACCTCTCCGGCGCCATGCTGAACATCCACCTGGTGGAAGTGTTCCTGGGCGTCTTCATCGGTGCTGTGACCTTCACCGGTTCCGTGGTGGCGTTCGGCAAGCTGCGTGGCCTCATCTCTTCCAAGCCGCTGATGCTGCCGCACCGCCACAAGCTGAACCTGCTGGCCGTGGTGGTCTCCATCGCGCTGATGATCCACTTCGTCAACGCCGGTGGCTCCACCTTCGCCCTGCTGGTGATGACCCTGATCGCCTTCGCCTTCGGCTGGCACCTGGTCGCCTCCATCGGTGGTGCGGACATGCCGGTGGTGGTCTCCATGCTGAACTCCTACTCCGGTTGGGCGGCGGCGGCGGCGGGCTTCATGCTCTCCAATGACCTGCTGATCGTCACCGGTGCCCTGGTGGGTTCCTCCGGTGCCATCCTCTCCTACATCATGTGCAAGGCGATGAACCGCTCCTTCATCTCCGTGATCGCAGGAGGCTTTGGCTCCGACGGCGTGGCCTCCACCGCCGAGCAGGAGCTGGGCGAATACCGCGAGACCAACGCCGAAGACGTGGCCGACATGCTGAAGAACGCCAGCTCCGTCATCATCACCCCAGGCTACGGCATGGCGGTGGCGCAGGCCCAGTACCCGGTGGCCGAGATCACCCAGAAGCTGCGTGATCGCGGCGTCAAGGTGCGCTTCGGCATCCACCCGGTGGCCGGTCGTCTGCCTGGTCACATGAACGTGCTGCTGGCGGAAGCGAAAGTCCCCTATGACATCGTGCTGGAAATGGACGAGATCAACGATGACTTCGCCGACACCGACGTGGTGCTGGTGATCGGTGCCAACGACACCGTCAACCCGGCCGCCATGGAAGATCCGGGCAGCCCCATCGCCGGCATGCCGGTGCTGGAAGTGTGGAAGGCGCAGAACGTCATCGGCTTCAAGCGCTCCATGAACACTGGCTACGCCGGTGTCCAGAACCCGCTGTTCTTCAAGGAGAACACCCAGATGCTGTTTGGCGATGCCAAGGCCAGCGTCGAGGCCATCCTGAAGGCGCTGTAAGCGTTGACCGGATGAGACAAAAAGGGGGCTTCGGCCCCTTTTTTTATGACCAGGGTGGGTGACCGTGGCAGGGAACAGACAGGCGGTGGTGCCTGCCTGTCCGGACTGACTGGCGAGCCCTGGCTCAATTAAAGTTGAGCAAAAGCACCAAAAAACCACCTTGAAGGCCTCTCATGAGGCCTTTTTGTCATTTCAGTCGTGATTTTGCTCACATTTTGTGGTGTTGTCTCACCAGTCGGGCATAATGCCCGCGCAAAAAGCGGATTTGCTCAATTTTATTTGAGTCCGCTTCGAATATCCTTACCCAACGTTGACCGGATGACCCCATGACCGAGGTAGCTCCCTTGCGCGACGCCAGCACAC
Organism: Aeromonas sp. ZOR0002; assembly: GCF_963866995.1. NCBI lineage: Bacteria > Pseudomonadati > Pseudomonadota > Gammaproteobacteria > Aeromonadales > Aeromonadaceae > Aeromonas > Aeromonas sp. ZOR0002. The sequence continues at coordinate 6,882 of NZ_CAWMFQ010000301.1, forward strand.
TGACCGATGAAGAGCGCCATCTGATTGCCAGCTTTGAGCCTGCGGTGGCGGCGCTGTCCGCCCTGTTTGGCCCGGGCTGCGAGGTGGTGCTGCACGCCTTTGACAGTCTGCACGCCTCCGTCATCAAGATTGCCAACGGCCACATCACCGGCCGCCAGGAGGGAGCGCCGGTCACCGATTTTGCGCTCGACAAGTTGCACAGTGCCGCCGGCAGCCAGTGGAGCAGCTATTTCTCCCGCTCCCGGGAGGGCACCCTGCTGAAGTCTTCGTCCATCACCATCAGCAACCGCGAGGGCAAACCCATCGGTATGCTGTGCGTGAATTTCAGCCTGGACACGCCCCTTGGCAGCCTGCTCGACACCTTTGCCCCGCCCGCAGTGCCCCCTGCCCACGGCACCGAGACCTTCGCCAGCTCGGTGGATGATCTGGTGGCGCAGGTGATCGCCAAGGTGGACAGGGATCCCGGGCTGGGCAGCAGCGTGCGCAACAAGGCGATCGTGCACCGGCTTTACGACATGGGCATCTTCGAGATCAAGGATGCCGCCCAACTGGTGGCCGAGCTGCTCGGCATCTCCCGCCATACCGTTTACCTGCATATCCGCAATCACAAGGCGGAACTGGCCGAACAACAATGACGAGCCCGCATGCGGGCGCCATGAACATGAGACACATCGCAATGAACGCACAATGGACCGACTTTATTACCCTGCTCAAGCGTGAAGTGGTGCCGGCCCTCGGCTGCACCGAGCCTATGTCGGTCGCCCTGGCGGCGGCCAACTGCCGCAAGCTGCTGGGGCAGGTACCGACCCGCACCCGCGTCTGGGTCAGCGGCAATCTGTTCAAGAACGGCATGGGGGTCGGGGTGCCCGGCACCGGCATGATCGGCCTGCCGGTGGCCGCCGCCGTCGGCATCACCGGTGGCAACCCGGATGCCGGGCTGGAGGTGCTCAAGAGCCTCACGCCGGATCAGGTCGAGGTGGCCAAGGGGTTGCTGCCCACCATAGAGGTGGATGTGAAGGATGTGCCCGACGTGCTCTACGCCGAGGTGCTGGCCGAAGTGGAGGGGCACAGCGCCCGGGTGGTGATCTGTACCGACCACACCCGCATCGTGCTGATGGAGAAGGATGGCGAGGTGCTGATGGTGCAGGACAGCGCCCCCGGGGTGCAGATCCAGCCCGCCAAGGCCGACAAGCCCGCCATGACCCTGAAGGAGATCGTGGCCTTCGCCCTGGAGGTGCCGCTGGTCGAGATCGACTTCATCCGCGAGGCGGCCACCATGAACCAGGCGCTGGCGGACGAAGGGCTGCAGGGCTATGGCCTGCGCATCGGCAAGATCCTCACCGATCAGGTGGAGCGCAAGCTGCTCTCCGACGACCTGATGACCCTGGCCATGCGCCTGTCGTCTGCCGCCTCCGATGCGCGGATGGATGGCGCCATGCTGCCCGCCATGTCCAACTCCGGTTCCGGCAACCAGGGCATTGCCGCCACCATGCCGGTGGTCGCCGCGGCCCGCTTCCTCAAGGCCGATGACGAGCAGCTGGCCCGTGCCCTGGTGATGAGCCACCTGGTGGCCATCTACATCAAGGCCTACCAGAACAAGCTCTCCGCCCTGTGTGCCGCCAGTACCGCCGCCATGGGATCGGGGGCCGCCATCACCTGGCTGCTGGGAGGCCAGTTCGAGCAGATCAGCCACTGCATCAACAACATGATTGGGGATGTTTCCGGCATCATCTGCGACGGCGCCGGCAGCGCGTGCTCCATGAAGGTCTCCACCTCCACCTCGGCGGCGGTGAAATCCTCGCTGATGGCCATCAACAACCTGCGCGTGCCCCAGAGCGAGGGGATCGTCTCGGACGACGTGGACCAGACCATCGCCAACTTGGGCCGCCTCTCTAGGGAGGGGATGCTGGATACCGACATCGAGATCATCAACATCATGCGGGCCAAGCAGCAGGGTAAGCACCAGTGACCCCGGAGTGCCGCCGTCGGCCATAAAAAAACCGGAGCCAGTGGCTCCGGTTTTTCATTGTCCGTTCGCTACTCAGCCGCGACCGAGACGGTTGTCCGGGTAGTTCTTGGCCAGCACTTCTCGGGCATGCTGGGCCAGGGTCGGCATCTTCAGGGTGTCATAGGCGTTGACCATGATTTCCAGTGCCTTCTCGGTTTCCATCGTGTCGGGATAGGTCTCGACGATCAGCTTGGCGCGGTTGGCGGCGGCGATCAGGGCGTCACGCTTGACGTAGTACTCGGCTACCCCCAGGTCATAGCGGGCAAGACGGTTCTTCAGGCCGATCATGCGGGCACGGGCATCGGCTGCATAGCTGCTGTTGGGGTAGTTCTGCAGCAGGGTCTTGAAGTCCTGGAAGGCCTGACGGGCGTAGGAGGGGTCTTTGTCATCCCGATTGATGCCGAGGAAATCCTGGAAGAAGTTGTAATCCGCCGCCATGTTGGTCAGGCCGCGCATATAGAAGACGTAATCGATGTTCTTGTGCGCCGGGTTCAGGCGGATAAAACGGTCGATGTTGGCGATCGCCTGGGCGGTATCATCCTGCTTGTAGTAGGCATAGATGAGATCGAGCTGAACCTGGTTGGAGTAGGCACCGAACGGGTAACGAGAGTCCAGCGCTTCCAGCAGTTCGATGGCATTGAGGTAGTTGCCGGTATCCAGTTTGATGCGGGCTTTCTGGTACAGAACTTCCGGCGGTTCGTCGGGAACCTTGGGTTTGGTGCTGGAACAGCCAGTGATCAGGGTAGCGACCAAGGCGAGCGACATCAGCAGGTGAGACTTCTTTCCCATCAACAACATCCGGTCCATTTCCACGAAATTGGCAAAGTATCCGTTATGCTTGGCTAAAAGAAAAGCTAGAATACCCGGATTATTTCGAATTGATACCCCCGCTCAAGAGACCATACATGAGCCAGCATATTGAACTGACAGGCGAATTTCAGGATCACCAATTCGGGCAACGACTCGACCAGGCCCTGGCCGAATTGTTTCCCGACTACTCCCGGACCCGCATCAAGGAGTGGATTTTACAGGACAGAGTGACCCTGGACGGTCAGGTTGCCAATACCCCGCGCGAGAAAGTGGTGGCCGGGCAGCAGGTACATGTGAATGTGGAACTGGCAGACGACACCCGCTGGGATGCCCAGAACATCGAGCTGAACATCGTCTATGAAGATGAACACATCCTGGTGATCGACAAGCCGGCCGGCCTGGTGGTTCATCCGGGCGCCGGTACGCCGGACGGCACCGTGCTCAATGCCCTGCTGCACCGCTACCCCGGCATCGCCGAGGTCCCCCGTGCCGGTATCGTGCACCGTCTGGACAAAGACACCACGGGGTTGATGGTGGTGGCCAAGACCATTCCCGCCCAGACCCACCTGGTGGAAGCCCTGCAGGCACGCCAGATCACCCGTGAGTACGAGGCGATTGCCATCGGTCACATGACCGCCGGCGGCACCGTCGATGCCCCCATCGGTCGTCACCCGACCCAGCGTACCCACATGGCCGTGGTGCCCAACGGGCGCGAGTCCGTCACCCACTACCGGGTGCACGAGAAGTTCCGTGGTCACACCCGTTTGCGGTTGCGCCTGGAGACCGGCCGTACCCACCAGATCCGTGTCCACATGGCCCACATCAAGCATCCGCTGGTGGGGGATCCCGCCTACGGCGGTCGTCTGCGTCTGCTGCGCAACGCCACCCCCGAACTGACCGAGGCCCTGCGCGCTTTCCACCGTCAGGCGCTGCACGCCACCATGCTGAAGCTGGCGCACCCCATCACGGGTGAAGTGATGGAGTGGCACTCCCCCACGCCGCAGGACATGGTGGCGCTGATGGAAGTGCTGCGGGCTGATACTCTGGCCAATCCAGACGATTTAGTCTGGAATTGATGGGCTGATGGCTGTGCTGCACACCAAGATCACCCTGGCCAATCCAGACGATTTAGTCTGGAATTGATGAGCTGATGGAAGTGCTGCATACCAAGATCACCCTGGCCAATCCGGACGATCTGGTCTGGAACTGATCCCGGGGGCGGCCTTGCGACGATTCCTGCCGTAACCTGCCCTCCATGATCTGATGCGGGGCCCCTTGACTGGTTGCAGCCAAGGGGCCCCGTTTTCATATGAACGAAAGGAGCCACAGATGAACTGGATCGCACCCGACTGGCCCGCACCGGGCAATGTCAGGGCTCTCTCGACCACCCGGGACGGCGGCATCAGCGAAGGGGTCTTTGCTGGTCTGAACCTCGGGGCCCATGTGGGCGATGCACCGGCCAGGGTCGAGGCCAACCGCGCCCGACTGCAACAGGTGGCGGGGATCCCCGGCACTCTCAACTGGCTCAACCAGGTACATGGCATCGCCGTCCATCCGGTGAGCGACCGTTATGAGCGCGCACCGGATGCCGATGCCGCCTGTGCGCATGAGACGGGGCAGGCCTGCATCGTGATGACTGCCGACTGCCTGCCGGTGCTGTTCTGCGATCGGGCAGGCACCGTAGTGGCGGCGGCCCATGCCGGTTGGCGCGGACTGCAGGGGGGCGTATTGGAGGCAAGCATCGCCGCCATGGGCTGCGAGCCTGGCGAGATCCTGGCCTGGCTGGGCCCGGCCATCGGTCCCGCCGCGTTCGAAGTGGGTGGCGAAGTGCGTGAGGCCTTCATGACGGAGCAGGCGGAAGCGGCGACTGCATTCGTGCCATCCCTCAACGAAGGGAAATGGCTGGCGGATATCTACCAGCTGGCCCGACTGCGCCTCGCCCGCGCCGGTGTCACCGCCATCTATGGCGGCGAATACTGCACTTTCAGCGACAGCGAGCGCTTCTACTCCTATCGCCGCGACGGGCAGACGGGTCGCATGGCCTCCCTTGTGTGGCTGGAAAAATAGCCGAAGAGGCGCTCGCGAGTGGCCGCAAGCGCCTCTTTACTCCCTGGTGATGGCCCTTTGGCGGCCATGTCTTGCTGCCGAGCAGGCTCAGGGCAGCAGGCTGCCATTGGGAGGTCGTTTTCCCTCGGTCATTGCTATTGAGGAAAAAATAAACAGCCACCCCTTGAAATTGCCCTTCAAGACCACATCTTCCTTGTCAGAAAGCGATGTTGTTGCCGCGCATGCGGCGTCTGTCTTGAAGGGGGAGTGCAATGCGCCTCGATCGCCTGACCAGCAAATTCCAGATTGCCATTTCCGATGCCCAGTCTCTTGCACTGGGTCGTGACCACCAATTCATCGAACCCGTCCATCTGATGAGCGCCTTGCTCAATCAGGACGGCGGATCCATTCGTCCGCTGCTCACCCTGACCGGGCTCGACATCAATACCCTGCGCTCGCGCCTCGGCGAGGAGCTGGATCGCCTGCCCCGCGTCAGCGGGGTGGAAGGGGACGTACAGCTCTCCAACGGCCTCGGCCGCCTGCTCAACGTCTGCGACAAGCTGGCCCAGCAGCGCAAGGATCAGTTCATCTCGTCCGAGCTGTTCGTGCTGGCGGCCCTGGACGAGAAGGGGACGCTGGGCGAGCTGCTGCGTGCCCAGGGGCTGACCAAGGAAAAACTCGAGGCAGCCATCGACAAGGTCCGTGGCGGCAAGAAGGTGGAGGATGCCAACGCCGAGGAGAATCGCCAGGCGCTGGAGAAGTACACCATCGATCTCACCGAGCGGGCCGAACTCGGCAAGCTCGACCCGGTGATCGGCCGGGATGACGAAATTCGCCGCACCATCCAGGTGCTGCAACGCCGCACCAAGAACAACCCGGTGCTGATCGGTGCCCCCGGCGTCGGCAAGACCGCCATCGTCGAGGGTCTGGCCCAGCGCATCATCAATGGCGAAGTGCCGGAAGGGCTCAAGAACAAGCGGGTGCTGTCGCTCGACATGGGGGCCCTGGTGGCCGGAGCCAAGTATCGTGGCGAGTTCGAGGAGCGGCTCAAGGCGGTTCTGAACGATCTGGCCAAGGAGGAGGGCAGCGTCATCCTCTTCGTGGACGAGCTGCACACCATGGTCGGCGCCGGCAAGGGCGAGGGTGCCATGGATGCGGGCAACATGCTCAAGCCCGCCCTGGCCCGCGGCGAGCTGCACTGCGTCGGGGCCACCACCCTCGATGAGTACAGGCAGTACGTGGAGAAGGATGCCGCGCTGGAGCGCCGTTTCCAGAAGGTGCTGGTGGAGGAGCCCTCGGTGGAGGACACCATCGCCATCCTGCGTGGCCTGAAGGAGCGCTACGAGCTGCACCACCATGTGCAGATCACCGACCCCGCCATCGTCGCGGCGGCCCAGCTCTCCCACCGCTACATCGCGGATCGCCAGCTGCCTGACAAGGCCATCGACCTTATCGACGAGGCGGCGGCCAGCATCCGGCTCCAGATCGACTCCAAGCCGGAATCCCTGGACCGGCTCGAACGGCGCATCATCCAGCTCAAGCTGGAGCAGCAGGCGCTGATGAAGGAGGACGATGACGCCAGCCGCAAGCGCCTCGATCTGCTCAATCAGGAGCTGACGGAAAAAGAGCGGGAATACAACGAGCTGGAAGAGGTGTGGAAGGCCGAGAAGGCTGCCCTCGCCGGGACCCAGCACATCAAGGCGGCGCTGGAGCAGGCCCGTCAGGATCTCGAGGTGGCGCGCCGCGCAGGGGACTTGGGCCGCATGTCCGAGTTGCAGTACGGCCGCATCCCTGAACTGGAGAAACAGCTGGATCTCGCCACCCAGGCCGAGATGCAGGAGACCAGCCTGCTGCGCAACCGGGTCACCGACGTGGAGATCGCGGATGTGCTGGCGCGCTGGACCGGCATTCCGGTGGCCCGCATGCTGGAAGGGGAACGGGAGAAGCTGCTGCGGATGGAGGATCAGCTGCACAGCCGGGTGATCGGCCAGGAAGAGGCGGTGGACGCCGTCTCCAACGCCATTCGCCGCTCTCGTGCCGGGCTGTCCGACCCGAACCGCCCCATCGGCTCCTTCCTCTTCCTCGGCCCCACCGGGGTGGGCAAGACCGAGCTGTGCAAGGCGCTGGCGGAGTTCCTGTTCGATACCCAGGACGCCATGGTGCGGATCGATATGTCCGAGTTCATGGAGAAACACAGCGTGGCCCGTCTGGTGGGGGCGCCTCCGGGATACGTGGGGTACGAGGAAGGGGGCTATCTCACCGAGGCGGTGCGCCGTCGCCCCTACTCGGTGATCCTGTTGGACGAGGTGGAGAAGGCGCATCCCGATGTCTTCAACATCCTGTTGCAGGTGCTGGACGATGGCCGCCTGACCGACGGTCAGGGGCGTACCGTGGACTTCCGCAACACCGTGGTGATCATGACCTCCAACCTCGGGTCTGATCTCATCCAGGAGCACCACTCCGAGAAGGATTACGACGAGATGAAGGCCATGCTGATGGAGGTGCTGACCCGCAGCTTCCGGCCGGAGTTCATCAACCGGATCGACGAGACCGTGGTGTTCCACCCCCTCGGTGAGGAGCACATCAAGTCCATCGCCCGCATCCAGCTCAAAAGCCTGATGAGCCGTCTGGAGTCCCAGGGCTTCGAGGTGGAGGTGAGCGAGGAGCTGCTGACCAAGCTGGTTCATGCCGGGTTCGATCCCGTCTACGGGGCGCGTCCCCTCAAGCGGGCGATCCAGCAGAAGGTGGAGAACCCCCTGGCCCAGGCCCTGCTCAGCGGTCGGGTTATCCCGGGCAAGACACTGCGGCTGGGGGCCGACAGCAACGGGCTCACCATGAGCCAGCCATGATGGTGTCATCGATGAAAAACGCAGGCCTTGTGCCTGCGTTTTGTTTTCAGGGGGATTGAGATGCTGACGTTTTCCGTTTTGGTGGATGATGATGTTCATCTACCCGGCTGCCAGCCTGAAAAGGGACTGTCGTTGCTGTTGGAGTGCGATGGCCTCAAGGTGTTGTTCGACAGCGGTCGGGGCCGGGCGCTGCGGCACAATGCCGAGGTGATGGGAGTCGATCTCGGCTCTCTCACCCATGTGGTGCTGTCCCACGGTCATTACGACCATGTGGGCGGGGTCGGCTCGCTGCCCGCCTATCCAAGACCCATCCCGCTCATAGCCTGTCCGGACGTGTTCTGCGAGCGGGGCTACTTCCTGTCGCTGCCCTTCTGGCGGCGCAACCTCTATCGCCTGTCGGGGGCGCTGGCTCGGGAGTCGCTGTCGGCCAGAGGCTTGCTTCCCCACTGCTCGTCCGAGCCGGTCTGGTTGTCTGATCGCCTGGTGTTTCTGGGTTCCATCCGGAGGCGGGATCGGGCCAAGCCCTCCCTGCTCGGCTACATAGAGCGTGGCGGGCGGGTGGAGAAAGACCTCATCAGCGACGACTCGGCGCTGGCCTACAAGAGCGAGCAGGGGCTCATCGTCTTTATCGGCTGCGGTCACGCCGGGGTCGAGAACATCATCGAGTGGGCCAAGGAGGTGTGTGGCGACGAGCGGATCCACGCCGTCATCGGCGGCCTGCACCTGAAGTTTTCCGGCCCAGAGCGGGCGGTGGCGCTCGGAGCCTATCTGCAGGAAGAGGCGGTGGAGCGGTTGTTTGCCTGCCACTGCACCGGCAGCAGAAAGGCGGGGTTGCCGCGCCAGCACCAGATCGGGGCGGGTTTTGAGCACAGTTTTTCGGCGTAAAAAAAACGGCAATCCGAAGATTGCCGGGAGGAATGTATTCGATGCGATCTGACGTGGGTTGAGCGGATCGCAGGGGCAAGCCCCAGGGTCGGCAGGCACAGTCAGCGACCATGCCCACCTTACAGTCAGTCGGGATACGCTCTCCACCCCGGCTGACCAGCTTCGCTATCGCGTCTGTCCCGCGCCGTGTTGCCGCGATAGGAGGACAGAGGCAATCAAATCAATTCGTTACAGCATGTCCGCAATGGCGGCCTTCATCTCGGCCGGCCAGACGCCGACCTGGACCTGACCGATGTGCTCTTTTTGCAGCAGCAGCATGGTCAGACGGGATTGGCCGATGCCGCCGCCGATGGTTTGCGGCATCCGTGCTGCCAGCAGATCCTGATGCCAGTCGTACTGCAGGCGATCCTCGTCCCCGGTGATGGCGAGCTGGCGGCGCAGGGCCTCTGCGTCCACCCGGATCCCCATGGAGGAGATCTCGAAGCTGTCTTCCAGCACCGGGTTCCACACCAGGATGTCACCGTTCAGACCCGCCAGCCCGAGCTCGCTCTCGCTGCTCCAGTCGTCGTAGTCCGGGGCACGGACGTCGTGGCGTTCGCCGTGGGAGAGGGCGCCACCGATGCCGATGAGGAAGACCGCCCCCAGCTCTTTGGCGATGGCGCGCTCGCGTCCCTTGGCATCGAGGTCCGGGTAGCGGGTCAGCAGCTCTTCACTGTGCAGGAACTGGATATCCGCCGGCAGGAAGGGGGTCAGCTCATGCTCGGCACAGACCGCGCGCTCGGTGGCCTTGATGGCGGCCCAGATGCCGCGCACCGTCTCCTGCAGATAGGCGAGATCCCGGTGCTCGCCCGGCATCACCTTCTCCCAGTCCCACTGGTCGACGTAGACGGAGTGAATGGGGCTGAGACGATCCTCGTCCGGACGCAGTGCCTTCATGTGGGTGTAGATGCCTTCACCCGGGCCGAAACCGAAGCGACCCAGAGTCTGGCGCTTCCACTTGGCCAGGGAGTGGACCACCTCATAGCTGTGCTCCGGCAGGGTTTTCACCTTGACCTGCACTGCATGCTCGCAGCCGGAGAGGTTGTCCTGGGTGCCGTCACCGACCCGGCTCAGAATGGGGGCTTGTACCTCCATCAGGCCGAGTTGCAGTGCGAGTTGGCGGGAGAACATCTCTTTGACGAAGCTGATCTGCTGTTGGCTGCGGATGTAGTGCTGTTTCATGCTGAATTACCTGTCGTGAATCCGTTGAATGCGGTGATTCTTCAACAGAATGCCAACTAAATTCAATATTCGATAATTGAAATAGGCTTTGTGTGTTTTTTTCTTCAAAATAAGCCATCAATTAATGATGAATCATTAAAAGGAGCGCAAAAAAGTGTCAGAAAATTATCGGATCGATAATCTCGATCAGGCCATCCTCTCCACCCTGATGGAGAATGCGCGCCTGCCTTACGCCGAGCTGGCCAAACAACTGCTGGTGAGCCCGGGCACCATCCACGTGCGGGTTGAGAAGATGAAGCAGGCGGGCATCATCGAGGGAACGCGGGTGCAGGTGAACCCCAAGAAGCTGGGCTACGACGTCTGCTGCTTCATCGGGATCAACCTCAAGAGCGCCAAGGATTACCCGTCGGCCCTGGCCAAACTGCAGGCGCTGGACGAGGTGGTGGAGGCCTACTACACCACGGGCCACTACAGCATCTTCATGAAGGTGATGACCCGTTCCATCGACGAGTTGCAGACGGTACTGATCCACAAGATCCAGACCATCGACGAGATCCAGTCCACCGAGACGCTGATTTCGCTGCAAAACCCGATCCTGCGGGATGTGAAGCCTTGAGTCGGGTGGTCTGAGGGGGGCGTAGAGATCCCTCTCCCGTGCGAGACCCTGTTCGCGCAGCAGAATTCGACCCTGCGGGAGATGACACCCTGACCGGTGGATCAGGGTTCGATATAGGGGATGCCGTATTTGTCGTAGAGGGCCTTGAGCCGGCCGTCCCGCTTCATGTGCAGCAGTTCGGCATCATAGGCGGCCATCAGGGCCGGGGTGTCGGCATTGGCCCGGGAACGGGTCCAGACATTGAAGTAGGGGCTGGTCTTGAGGGGTTTTGGCAGGTAGTCGAGCTTGCCTTCCAGTCCCTCCTCTCTTATCTGGGTGAAGGCGGTGATCAGGGACATGGGCACCACGTCGATGCGACCGGCGATGAGTTTGCGCAGTTGCAGCTGGTTGATGGGGATCTCCTGGAAGTGATAGCTCGGGTCTGTCATGGCTGCCGCGAGCTCGGGGGTGTAGGAGAAATCCCGAGTGACACCGATACGCCAGGGTTTGAGATCCGTCAGATGGTCATAGTGGATCCGGCCCGCGGACTCCTTGCGTATGAAGAAGTGCCAGCTATGGAGCATATGGGCCTGTTTGGGGTAGAGCAGATAGGCCTCCCGCTCCGGTTTGTAGGAGTGGGTCAGCAGCAGGTCATAGAAGCCGCTTTCGGCATTGCGGGTGAGCCTGGCCCCCGAATCGATGAGCTCAATCCTGATGGGGGTATGGAGCGTGCCGAAGATGGCGGTGACGAGATCCACATCCAACCCGCGAGGGTGTCCCTGTGCATCCAGCCACTTGAGAGGGGGCTCCAGGATGCCACCAATGACCAGCTCCCTGGCTGACAGCCAGCAGGGCAGCAGCAAGCAGAATACGAGCAAGCGTCGCACGTTACATCTCCTGAGCACTCGGGACGGGGTCGCATCCGGCAGGGACTGTGACCGGCACCTATCTAACTAGAGACGACCACGGATGGCAAACCCTGAAATGGGGAGGGGACAAACGAACGGTGCCGGTGGGAGGGGGGCGGCGCTGCCTCGACAGGCCGCCCCGTGGCAGAGTCGGGCGGGATGGACCAGCCACTCGCCGGCTGTGGGCGGGAGGGTGGTCGGCATGAAACGTGTGCGAGGTGGCCTGCCTCAGGTTGCCTGACACTGTTTCATCTGGGTGTTGAGGGCCTGCATCACCTGACGACGGCTGATGATGCCCGTCACCTTGCCTCCCTCCATTACCGGATAGACCTTGGGTCTGGCCCCGGCCATCTGGCGGGCGAGATCCACGATGTTGTCATCAGGAGAGACGAACAGCGGGGCCCGGCTCATCAGATCTTCGACCAGAGTACGGGTGTCGCAGTGATAGCTGCCCGTGAGCAGGGCGGGAATGCAATCCTGCTCGGAGAGAAATCCGACGAGGTGCTGATGGTCATCCAGTACCGGCAGGCCCAGGTTTGCCCGATGGAGTCTGTCCAGCGCCTCGGCCAGACCGAGGCCGGGGTGCAGTGAGTGGGTCAATGGCTGCATATGATCGCGAATTTGTAGCATGATGGTGGCTCCATGGGGGTCGATGGGGCCACTATGCCCGGTGGCCGTGACAGGGGGCCAATGGGTTTTGCCTCGGACATCGATAGGTCATGGCCGATGAATGGGCCCTCCGTGCGATCCTGCATGGATCGGGGAGGGCGACAACCACAAGGAGAGGGTATGCGTGCATTGGTAACGGGCTGTGGCCGTCGCCTGGGATTCTATCTGTGCGAGCAGCTGGTGGCCGCTGGCTGGCAGGTGACGGGCAGCTATCGCAGCGAACGGCCCGAGTTGGATCGTCTGCGAGACGTGGGCGTCGAGCTGGTACAGGCGGACTTCACCCGGGAAGAGGAGGTGGGCGCCGTGGTGACGGCGCTGGCGGCCCATGAGGATCTTGCCCTGATCATCCACAATGCCTCCGCCTTCGAGCCCCAGGCGGCGGATCCTGCGGTGCAGCTGGCCCAGTTTGAGCAGTTCTACCGGGTACACATGGCGGCTCCCTTCCAGCTCAACCGGGCGCTGGCCCCCGCCCTTGCCCGCCAGCCCAACGGGGGCATCATCCACATCACCGATATCTACATCCATGCCCCGGCGCCCCAGTTTGCCGCCTACGTGGCCACCAAGGCGGGAGCCCATTCCCTGGCCATGAGCTTTGCCCGCGAACTGGCACCCGCCGTGCGGGTCAACACCATAGAGCCTGGCCCCATCCTGTTTCTCGACGAGCACGGGGATGACTGGCGCCAGCAGGTGCTGGCGAAGACGCCGCTGGCGCGGGAAGGGGGCCTGGAGCCCATCTGGCAGGCGGTACAGATGCTGATGAAGAACGACTACATGACCGGGGCCAGCATCCGGGTGGACGGGGGGCGCGCCCTCGCCGTCATCTAGGGCAAGGCGGGCCGCCATGACATGAGGCGCCTTTGGGCGCCTCATGTGTGTGAACGGCTCAAGGGTGCCGGATGGCGGCGTGCCGGGAAGGGGGGCCGGGGTGGCCGTTGCCGGGAAGCAGGGCCTCGTCTTGCTGGCAGAGATGGATGGGGGCCTGGCCGATGCGCTGCTTCGCAAACACCTTGCTGCCCGGCAGGCCGAGGGTCACCTTGCCGGAGTCCACACTGCCGCCCTGATACATCTCCGCCAGCAGATCCCCCAGGTAGGCATCCACCCCGGCCTCGGCGAAGTCATCCCGTTCGCCGCAGGCCAGTATGTCGATGTCCAGTGGCCTGTCCGCCACCTTGCACAGGGGGTTGCTGCGATCCCGGCCATGGGCCAGCTCCATGGTGACAAACTCGGCCTTGAGCTGGACGGGGGAGAGGTCGCTCTGGACGACGAACAGGCAGTTGAGGAAGTCGTGGCGCGAATGCATGCCCACGGGTTTGGTCTGGATGACGGAACTCAGGTGAAGGCGACCAAAGCGGGCCAGCAATTCGGCGACGACCTGACTGACGTGCAGGGCGGGGTCGAGATTGGATCCAATGCTACAGAGGTAAAACATGCTTTCCATTCCTTGGGTTGGGCTCGTCTGAAATATATACGCAGCTCACGGTTATGGGATTCACTATGAATTAACATGTCGTTATCTGTTGTGATCCAACGCTGATTGGCAGAAAGGAGGTTTGCATGAGCGTAGAAATGAAATGGGCACTGTTGGCCGCGTCAGGGGCCCTTGCCATGATCATTGTCATCTGTGTGGCGTCCGTCGGCCTGGCGTGAATCCGGCCTCGGTGAGCAATCAAACCGGCTTTATGGCCGGTTTTGCTTTTTGGGGCAGTGCGGATATGCTGGCTCCCCCATGACGAATCGAGACCGCAGAAGATGACCAAGGTTCGGCCCCGCTCCCTGCTCCAGGTAGTACTGATGGGCTTCGTGCTGGTGCTGATGCCCCTGGGGGGCATGATCTGGCACGACAGTCAGGCTCTCTCCCACCTGGGCCAGCTCACCAGCGACGAGATGGAACGTGCGGTGCGGGACACTCGCCGGGCGACGCTGCTCTCCACCCAGGCCATCGATCTGGAGCGCACCCTGCGCCGCTATGCGGTCCTGGGTGATGACCGCATCCTGACCAGCTATCGGCAGCAGCTGGTGCGCTACCGGGAACTGCTCGCGACCCATCAGGACTCCATTCCGGATGCCGAGGTCTACGGAGATCTCGAGGCGACGCTGGTCTGGCTCGACGGCCTGCAGGATCTGCGCAAGGCCAGGCAGGAGGCGACCAGCCCCCGTTTCACCGACTTCAACGAACTGAACCAGCGACTGGAAGTGGTCACCCGCAGCCAGGTGGATGATCACGTGACCCGCATGCGGGGCGCCATCGTGGAGCTGAAACAGCAGATCTGGTGGGTCAGCGGCTTCGTGGTCGGGCTCAGCCTGCTGCTGGTGTTGCTCTTTACCTACCTCATCATCCACCCGGTACGTCAGATTGAGTCGCGGATCCTGAGTCTGGGCGCAGGCGTCGAGCCGGATCAGCGCCCGGTGGATGGCCCGGCCGAACTGGTGCTGCTGGGGGAGCGGATCAGCTGGCTGCACGACAAGCTCAAGGAGCTGGAACAGCAGAAATACCAGTTCCTGCGCCACGTATCCCACGAGCTGAAAACCCCCCTTGCCGTGCTGCGGGAGGGGGCTGATCTGCTCTCGGAGCAGCTGGTGGGGCCCCTCAACGGGGATCAGCAGGAGATCTGCCAGATGCTGGAGGAGAACAGCCGCCGTCTGCAGACCCTGATCGAGCGGCTGCTCGACTTCAATCGCCTCAGCCAGCAGGAGGTGTTCACCCTGTCCGAGGTGCCCCTGGCACCCTTGTTGTCAGACTTGTCCGAAGAGTACCGGCTCGCGCTGGAATCCAAGCAAATCAGTGTACACTTGCCGCCCGAGCCCATCAGCCTGCGGGCAGAGCCCTACCGCCTGCGACTCATCCTCGACAATCTCTTTTCCAACGCGGTCAGCTATGGCGCCAGGGGCGGACAGATCTGGATCCGCGCCGGGGCGGGAGCGGGCGGCGGCTGGCTGGAGGTGGCCAACGAAGGGCCTGTCATCCCGCCAGACGAGCGGGAGCGCATCTTCGAGCCCTTTGAACAGGGCAGCATAGTGCGCCAGGGATTGCTGAAAGGCTCCGGCATGGGCCTCTCCATTGCCCGTGAGTCTGCCATGAGTCTGGGCGGCGAGCTCAGGCTGATCGAGGATGCCCAGGCGGATGTCTGTTTCCGGCTGGATTTGAACGTGCGCCCGAGCTGACGGGCGTGGCGGCGACCCCGCAGGTGCGGGTGGCGCCTTGACACCGAATATTGAGAGGAGCGGGCAGGTGCCTGTTCCCCACCAGGATCTGAAGTGACATTCAAGATGAAACGATTTGTGATTCCCGTATTGATGATCGGCCTGCTCGCTGGCTGTTCCCTGCTGCCTTCTACCAGCCTCACCGAGCCTTCCCAGGAGGCGATCGCCAGGCGGATGGAGTTTGCCAACAAGGAGATGCAGGTGCGCCTGCAATACTCGGACTGGCTGCTGGCCAGCCATCCCCAGCAGCGGATGCAGGAGCGCCAGCGACTGGCCGGCGCCACCGACCTCGAGAGCCGGG
>NZ_CAWMFQ010000301.1:22399-23729 GCF_963866995.1 Aeromonas sp. ZOR0002
GCCATGGTCAACACCCACCCGTCCGAATCGGTGGCCAGTCGCCGGGCCGGGCTGGATCAGCTGAAGGCTCTGTTGCCGGAGCTCGGTCTCGATGCCCAGGCCTTCCTGCGCAGCTGGATCGCCCTCGGGGAGGAGCTGCTGGTGCGAGACAGCCGCCGCGACGATCAGAGTCAGGAGGTGAAGCGTCTGCGCCAGCAGATAGAGCAGCTCTCCGCCATCGACGAGCAGCTCAACCAGCGTAAGCTCAATGGGGGAGGTCAGCCATGACAGCTTCGGACAGCGCCGTAATGACCGCGTTTTTCGCCAAGAGGGGGTGAGAGCATGAGCCGTATTCTGCTGGTGGACGATGATGCCAGCCTGCTCAAGCTGATGAGCATGCGCCTGCGCAGCCAGGGTTACGAGGTGGATACCGCCGACAGCGCCGAAGGAGCGCTGGACAGGCTGCGCCAGCAACGGGCCGACCTGGTGCTGAGCGATCTGCGCATGGGGGGCATGGACGGGCTGGCGCTGTTCGAGCGGATCCAGTCCCAGTGGCTCGGCATGCCGGTGATCATCATGACCGCCCACGGCACCATTCCCGACGCCATCCAGGCGACCCGCTCCGGGGTATTCAGCTTCCTCACCAAGCCCATCGACAAGGACGAGCTGCTGGTCACCATAGAACATGCTCTCAGCCTGACCCGTCCGAAGCAGCAGCAGGAGTGGCAGTCCCTCATCCAGACCCGCAACCCGCAGATGGAGCAGTTGCTGATCCAGGCGAGCAGCATCGCCACCATGGACGTGCCCGTGCTGATCCTGGGCCCCTCCGGCGCCGGCAAGGGGGTGATGACCCAGGCGCTGCACCAGGCCAGCCACCGCCGCGACAAGCCGCTGCATACCATCAACTGTGCGGCTCTGCCCTGGCCCGCGTTGGACTTGCAGCTGTTTGGCGAGGATGGCCAGTCCGGCTTGTTTGCCGAGGCCAAAGGCGGCACCCTCTTCCTCGACGAGATAGGGGATCTGTCGGAGTCACTCCAGGCCAAGTTGCTCCAGGTGCTGGCGGAGTATGGTCAGGGCACCCCCGAGGTGCGGGTCATCAGCTCCAGCCATCAGGATCTGGTGACCGCCATGGAAGAGGGGCGTTTTCGCGAGGATCTCTTCTACCGCCTCAACGTGGCCAACATCACCCTGCCGCCGCTGAGCGCCCGCAGCGAGGATATCCCCCTGCTGGCCCGTCAGGCGCTGGACGATTACCGCAACCGTCACCCCGATTGTGCCGCCCTCGGCTTCTCGCCGGAGGCGCTGGCCCTGCTGGCCGCGGCGGCCTGGCCGGGCAACGTGCGCCAGCTCT
>NZ_CAWMFQ010000301.1:23776-24080 GCF_963866995.1 Aeromonas sp. ZOR0002
AGTGGTGGAGCAGCTCGCCAGCCTCTGCTGCAGCCCGGTGATAGGCGCGGCCATGGTGGAGTCGGCCCTGAGTGGCGGTGGTGGCGGCATTCCCTCGTTCAACGAGGCGCGGGCCGAGTTTGAAAAGGAGTACCTGATCCGGCTGCTGCGCACCACGGAGGGGAACGTGACCCTGGCGGCCAACATGGCGGGGAGAAACCGCACCGACTTCTACAAGCTGCTGAATCGGCACGGCATCGAGGCGGCCAACTTCAAGTCGAAGGGATAGAAGGGATAAATGACAGAGGGGCGGCCCGTCGATGAC
>NZ_CAWMFQ010000302.1:0-133 GCF_963866995.1 Aeromonas sp. ZOR0002
CTTGCCGGTCAGCTCGACGCCGACGATCTCCGGCAGCCGCATCCAGGAGGCGCGCCCCAGCATCACGTTCTCGGCTTCCAGCCCGCCCACCCCCACCGCTATGACGCCGAGGGCGTCCACGTGGGGGGTGTGG
>NZ_CAWMFQ010000302.1:208-3846 GCF_963866995.1 Aeromonas sp. ZOR0002
GACGCAGGTGTCCGGGTAGGCGAGGCCGCGATCGGCGTGGATGACCGGGGACATCTTCTCCAGGTTGATCTGGTGCATGATGCCGTTGCCTGGCGGGATCACCTCGATGTTCTTGAACGCCTGCTTGGTCCAGTTGATGAAGTGGAAGCGATCCTCGTTGCGGCGATCCTCGATGGCGCGGTTCTTCTCGAACGCCTGGGGGTCAAAGCCGCCACACTCGACGGCGAGCGAGTGATCGACGATGAGCTGCACCGGCACCACGGGGTTGACCTGGGCGGGATCACCCCCCTGCTCGGCGATGGCGTCGCGAAGGCCCGCCAGGTCCACCAGGGCGGTCTGGCCCAGGATGTCGTGGCAGACCACCCGGGCCGGGAACCAGGGGAAGTCGCGATCGCGCTTGTTGTGCACTATCTGGCCGAGGCACTCGCCGAGGATGGCCGGATCGCACTTGCGAACCAGGTTCTCGGCGTGCACGCGGGCGGTATAGGAGAGCCTGTCCCAGGCGCCGGGGGCGATGGCGTTGACCGCCTCCCTGGCGTCGAAGTAGTCCAGCGCAGTGCCGGGCAGGGGCTTGCGGTATTGGTTGATCATCACTTGCGCTCCTTGAGCGGAACGAACTGGAGATCCTCCGGGCCGACGTAGTTGGCGCTCGGGCGGATGATCTTGCCGTCGATGCGCTGCTCGATGACATGGGCCGACCAGCCGGAGGTGCGGGCGATGACGAACAGCGGGGTGAACATGGCGGTGGGCACCCCCATCATGTGGTAGCTGACGGCGCTGAACCAGTCGAGGTTCGGGAACATCTTCTTGGCCTCCCACATGGTGGACTCCAGCCGCTCGGCGATGTCGAACATCTTGGTGTTGTGCTGCTCCTGGCTGAGCTCGCGTGCCACCTCCTTGATCACCTTGTTGCGGGGATCGGAGACGGTGTAGACCGGGTGGCCGAAGCCGATGACCACCTCCTTCTTCTCGATGCGGGCACGGATGTCGGCCTCCGCCTCGGCGGGGTTGTCGTAGCGCTTCTGGATCTCGAAGGCCACCTCGTTGGCGCCCCCGTGCTTGGGCCCGCGCAGGGCACCGATGGCTCCCGTGATGCAGGAGTACATGTCCGAGCCGGTGCCGGCGATGACGCGGCCGGTGAAGGTGGAGGCGTTGAACTCATGCTCGGCGTAGAGGATGAGAGAGGTGTGCATGGCGCGCACCCAGGAGGCACGGGGCTTTTCGCCGTGCAGCAGGTGGAGGAAGTGGCCACCGATGGAGTCGTCATCGGTTTCGACGAAGATGCGTTTGCCGTTGTGGCTGAAGTGGTACCAGTAGAGCAACACGGAGCCGAGACAGGCCATCAGCTTGTCGGCGATGTCCCGGGCGCCCGGGTGGTTGTGATCGTCCTTCTCCGGTGACAGGCACCCCAGCACGGAGACGGCGGTGCGCATCACGTCCATGGGGTGGGCGGAGGGAGGCAACTGCTCCAGGGCGGTCCTCACCCCGGTGGGCAGGCCGCGCAGGGCCTTGAGCTTGGCCTTGTAGGCGGCGAGCTCCGCCACATTGGGCAGATGGCCGTGCACCAGCAGGTGGGCTATCTCTTCAAACTCGCAGCTGGTGGCCACGTCCAGTATGTCGTAGCCACGGTAGTGCAGATCGTTGCCGGAGAGGCCGACGGTGCACAGGGCGGTGTTGCCGGCGGCGGTGCCGGAGAGGGCGACGGATTTCTTCGGCTTGAAGCCGGTGGTTTCGGGAATGGCGCTCATCACATGTTTCCTCATTCAGTCCGTTGAAGCGCCAGCCGCCAGCATGAGGCGGCTGGTCGCGGGCTTATTCCTTGGTGAACAGTCTGTCCAGGGTCTGCTCGTAGTGGTGGTAGCCGAGGAAGTCGTAGAGAGACTCCCGGGTCTGCATGGTGTCGACCACGGCGCGCTGGTGGCCGTCGCGGCGCAACTGCTGATAGACGTTGAGGGCGGCCTGGTTGGCGGCGCGGGCGGCGCTTAACGGGTAGAGCACCATGTCGACGCCATGCAAGGCGAGCGCCTCCTTGTCAAACAGCTCCGTCTTGCCGAACTCGGTCATGTTGGCGAGGATCGGCACCCCGGCCGCCTGCTTGAAGCGGTCGTACTGATCCAGCTCGGTGACGGCCTCGGCGAAGATCATGTCGGCGCCCGCCTCCACATAGGCGGCGGCGCGCTCTAGGGCCGAGCCGAGCCCTTCCACCGCCAGGGCGTCGGTACGGGCCATGATGACGAAGCTCTCGTCGGTGCGGGCATCCACCGCCGCCTTGATCCTGTCCACCATCTCGGACAGGGAGACCACCGCCTTGTTGGGCCTGTGGCCGCAACGCTTCTGGGCCACCTGATCCTCCATGTGGACGGCGGCCACCCCGCCGCGCTCGAAGGCGCGGACGGTGCGGGCGATGTTGAAGGCACCGCCCCAGCCGGTGTCGATATCCACCAGGAGCGGCACTTGCGTGGCGGCCGTGATGCGCTCGGCATCGATGAGCACGTCGTTCATGGAGGTCATGCCGAGATCCGGCAGGCCGAAGGAGGCGTTGGCCACCCCGGCACCGGAGAGGTAGAGGGCCTTGAAGCCGCTGCGCTCGGCCATCAGCGCCATGTAGGCGTTGATGGTGCCGACGATCTGCAGGGGCTTCTCATTGGCCAGGGCGGTGCGAAAACGCGTGCCGGCCGAGGGGGATAGGTTGGACATCGTGACTCCTTTCATGGGGTGCTTGTCTGCTGCGGATGCTGGCTGTGAACAGGTTCATCTCACACTACGTTGACGTTAACGTCAATCATGCTTAAGTCCAAGGCCCGTCAATGGGCGGGCACCAGCGGCTGCTTCCTGTATAACTTCATGTAATTCAATCAAGTATCTTCCCAATTTGATTCATGCCCGGCCACTGTCACCTCGCCGTCATGGGGGAACAGGGCCGATTCTGGCCTCTTCCCCGAGGGGGGGCAACGGATTCGAAGGGGGGTGTCATGAGATGAAAAGTGGCTGTCGCCCGATGCAAAGCGGACGTTTACGTTAATCCCTAGATTCACTCTGGACGATGTTTTCACCCACGAATGAATCTGGAGAACCGCCATGGCCAACGCCATTCGCTTTTATGAAACCGGGGGCCCCGAGGTCTTGCGCTACGAACAAGTGGCGGTGGGCGAGCCCGGGCCTGGCCAGGTGCGCCTGCGCCACGCCGCGGTCGGCCTCAACTATGCCGACACCTATTTCCGCAACGGCACCTACCCCATCCCCATGCCCAATGGCCTCGGCGTCGAGGCGGCCGGGGTGGTGGAGGCGGTGGGCGAGGGCGTCACCAACGTCGACGTCGGCGATCGCGTCACCTACACCGGTTTCATCAATACACTCGGCGCTTACTCGACCGAGCGCCTGATCCCGGCCGCGCCGCTCATTCGCCTGCCGGACAGCATCTCCTGCGAGACCGCCGCCGCCATGACCATGCGCGGCCTCACCTCCGCCTACCTGATGCGCCGCATCTACGACTTCAAACCCGGTGACAGCATCTTGCTGCACGCCGCGGCGGGCGGGGTCGGCCTCATCGTCGCCCAGTGGGCCAAGCTGCTGGGGCTGACGGTGATAGGCACCGTCTCGAGCGGCGCCAAGGCCGAGCTGGCCCGTGCCCACGGCTG
>NZ_CAWMFQ010000302.1:3879-14201 GCF_963866995.1 Aeromonas sp. ZOR0002
GGGTGCGCGCCCTGACCGGCGGAGCCGGGGTTGACGTGGTGTTTGACAGCGTCGGCAAGAGTACCTTCCTGGGCTCGCTTGATTCCCTCAAGCGCCGCGGACTCATGGTCTGCGTGGGCACCGCCTCCGGCCCCATCGACGGCTTCAACCCCCAGTTGCTGGCCATGAAGGGTTCCCTCTATCTGACCCGACCGGCCCTGGCGGACTACATCGCCGACCCGGCCGAGAAGGAGGCCCTGGCCGGCGAGCTGTTCGATCACGTGGCCAGCGGGCGGATCAAGATCGAGGTCAACCAGAAGTACGAGCTGCAGGACGCGGCGCAGGCCCACCGGGATCTGGAGTCGCGCCAGACCACGGGCTCCTCCGTTTTCATCATCTAGGCCAAGGATCTCAGGCCAGCCCGCACTCGATGGCGGCGCCTGAGCGCACCGACTTGTCATTCAGGGAGAGAGACATGCGTGTAGAACAACTGACCTGCCATATCGGCGCCGAACTGAGCGGCGTCCAGCTGGCGGATGCGGCCCACGACGCAGGGCTGTTCACCGAGATCCGCGCCCAACTGCTCAGGCACAAGGTACTGTTCCTGCGCAATCAGGAGATGAGCCGCAGCGATCACGTGACCTTCGCCCGCCGCTTCGGCGAGCTGGAGGATCACCCGGTGGCGGGCAGCGATCCGGATCACCCCGGTCTGGTGCGCATCTACAAGTCGCCGGATGTGCCCAACGATCGCTACGAGAACGCCTGGCACACCGATGCCACCTGGCGCGAGCAACCGCCCATGGGCTGCGTGCTGCGCTGCGTGGAGTGCCCGCCGGTGGGGGGCGACACCCTCTGGGCCAACATGGCGGCGGTCTACGCCGCGCTGCCCGAGGAGATCAAACAGAAGATCGCCGGCCTGCGCGCCCGCCACAGCATAGAGGCGAGCTTCGGGGCGGCCATGCCGATGGAGAAGCGGCTCGCCCTGAAGGCCATGTTCCCGGACGCCGAGCACCCCGTGGTGCGCACCCACCCGGAGACCGACGAGAAGATCCTGTTCGTCAACGCCTTCGCGACCCACTTCACCAACTACCACACCCCGGCGAATGTCCGTGTCGGCCAGGACTACACCATGGGTGGCAGCGATCTGCTGCGCTACCTCATCAGCCAGGCCTATATCCCCGAGTTCCAGGTGCGCTGGCGCTGGCAACCGGGCAGCGTGGCCATCTGGGACAACCGCAGCACCCAGCACTACGCCGCCATGGATTACGCCCCCTGCCATCGCAAGATGGAGCGGGCCGGGATCATGGGCGACACGCCTTACTGAGTCGTAACATCCCAGTGATACCGCTAATTTTCAATAACTTGAGGCAATAGACATGAACTTCCTTGACGGTTCTCTCTTCCCTGAAAATCAGGACAAGTTGGTTATTACCGTAGCCCCGTATGGCCCTGAAT
Organism: Aeromonas sp. ZOR0002; assembly: GCF_963866995.1. Classification (NCBI taxonomy): domain Bacteria; kingdom Pseudomonadati; phylum Pseudomonadota; class Gammaproteobacteria; order Aeromonadales; family Aeromonadaceae; genus Aeromonas; species Aeromonas sp. ZOR0002. The sequence goes on from NZ_CAWMFQ010000302.1 coordinate 5,314, forward strand.
GGTTCCCTTCTGACTATCCGGAAGACATCCCGGTGACCATGGAAGAGCAGATCCAGAAAGCGGTCGACTGCTACGAAGCGGGCGCCGCCGTACTGCACCTGCACGTGCGTGAACTGGACGGCAAGGGCTCCAAGCGCCTGTCGATGTTCAACGAACTGATCGCTGGTGTGCGCAAGGCCGTGCCGGACATGATCATCCAGGTCGGCGGCTCTATCTCCTTCGCGCCGCCAGAAGATGGCGCGGCCGCCAAGTGGCTGCATGACGACACTCGGCACATGCTCGCCGAACTCGAGCCCAAACCCGACCAAGTCACTGTGACCGTCAACACCACGCAGATGAACGTGGTCGAGCAGATGGATAAGCGTGACTACGCCGGCACCTCCATGGGGACCGATACCTACGAAGCCTACCGCGAGATGATCGTGCCTTCCGGCCCTGGCTTCATCGAGGAGCACGTCAAGCGTCTGAGTGCCGCCGGCATCCAGAGTGCCTTCCAGTTTTACAACATCAACAGCTACGAGTCGGTGGAGCGGCTGATCCGCCGCGGTGTCTATAAGGGGCCGCTGGTATGCAACTGGGTGGCGATTGGCGGTGGCATGGACCAGCCGCATATCTACAGCATGGCCAACTTCCTGCGCGCCATTCCTGACGGCACCATGCTGACGGTGGAAAGTTCCATGCTCAACACCCTGCCAATCAACCTGATGGGCATGGCGATGGGCCTGCACGTGCGCTGCGGTATTGAGGATAACCTCTGGACCCAGGACCGTTCGCGTAAGATGACCTCCGTCGAGCAGATCGAACAGTTGGTGCGCCTTGCCAAAGAGATCGGCCGTCCAGTTGCCAACGGTAAGGAAGCCCGCGAGATCCTCAAAATCGGTGTTTTCTATGAGACGGTTGAAGAAACCCTTGCAGCCAACGGCTTCGCTCCGAATCCAAAGGGCGGTCAGCAGGGCTTCCTGAAGAAGTGATGTAATACCCACGCAGATCTGCGTGTCAGGGCGCAAGGCCCCAAGCCAAGCGCCCTAAGAACCTGTTTGCCAAACGCCGGTTGTCCTTGCACTATGCAGCACGCAGGGCAACTGAGTGATGAATCAATATTGTCTGGCCGGGGGCCTTTCCACCGGCTGGTTGACCGAATACCCAACCCAATTTGCAGTAGCGCGAGGGAATGTATGGCTACGTTTCATATCGATGACGACCCCGAGGCCGGCAAGGTTGCCGTGCCCCGTCGTTATGCCTGGATAGTGTTTGCGCTGACCTTCGGTCTGCTCATCTCCGATTACATGTCACGCCAGGTGCTCAACGCCGTCTTCCCCATGCTCAAGGGGGAGTGGGCACTCTCCGACACCCAGCTCGGCCTGCTCAGCGGCATAGTCGCGCTCATGGTCGGCTTGCTCACCTTCCCGCTCTCCCTGCTGGCGGACCGGTTCGGCCGGGTCAAGAGCCTGGCCATGATGGCCGCGCTCTGGAGCCTGGCGACCCTGGGCTGCGCCCTGGCACAGAACTACGAGCAGATGTTCATCGCCCGCTTCCTGGTGGGAGTGGGGGAGGCCGCCTACGGCAGTGTCGGCATCGCCGTGGTGGTCTCGGTGTTCCCGCGGGAGATGCGGGCCACCCTCTCCGGCGCCTTCATCTCCGGCGGCATGTTCGGCTCTGTGCTCGGCATGGCCTGCGGGGGCGTGCTGGCGCATCTCCTCGGCTGGCGCTGGGCCTTCGCCGGCATGGCCCTGTTCGGTCTGGTGCTGGCGGCCATCTATCCCCTCATCGTCAAGGAGGCGCGGATCTCCCAGGCCAGCCGGGCGGCCCAGGGCAGCAAGGCGGGCCGCAACCCCCTGCGCAGCCTCTATTCCAGCCGTTCGGTGATCTCGGCCTACGTGGGCAGCGGCCTGCAGCTGTTCGTCGGCGGCACCGTCATCGTCTGGATGCCGAGCTATTTCAACCGCTACTACGGGCTGGACACGGACAAGGCGGGACTCATGGCCGCCATCATAGTGCTGTGCAGCGGTGCCGGCATGATCCTGTGCGGCATGCTGAGCGATCGGCTGTGCCGCAACCGGCCGGATCGCAAGATAAGCCTCGCCATCGCCTATTGCCTCGGCAGCTGTCTCCTGCTCTCCCTGGCGTTTGCCCTGCCGGCCGGCTTCCCCCAGCTGGTGCTGATCGGTCTGGGGATGTTCATCGCCACCGGCACCTCGGGCCCCGCCGGCGCCATGGTGGCCAATCTCACCCACGCCAGCGTGCACGGTACGGCGTTTGCGACCCTGACCCTTGCCAACAACCTGCTGGGGCTGGCCCCCGGTCCCTTTATCACCGGCAAGGTGTCCGATCACATCGGGCTGGACAACGCCTTCCAGCTGGTACCCCTCATCAGCGTCGCGGCGGCTGCGGTCTTCTTCTACGGCAAGCGCCACTACCACAAGGACGTGGCCAGGATTGAAGGGGACGCCCGCCAGGTCGTCGCCGGCCCCCAGGGCTGCGAGGTGAGGGCATGAGGCTCAGCATCGAGGTCTATTTCGATTTCATCTGCCCCTGGTGCCTCATCGGCAAGCGTCAGCTGGATGAGGCGCTGGCCCAGCTGCGGGTGGAGCGGCCCGAGGTGCGGGTCGATGTGAGCTGGCGCGGGGTGCAACTGCTGCCCGCGCTGCCGATGCAGGGGGAGGATTTTCACGCCTTCTATCTGCGGCGCCTTGGCAGCGAACAGGGGATGCGCCTGCGCCAGGCTCAGGTGCGGCAGGCGGCGGCCAGCGTCGGCGTTGAGCTGGACTTTGACAAGATCCCCCGTATGCCGAACACGGCCGATGCCCACCGCCTGTGGCAACGGGCCTGCCAGCTGGGATCGCCGGCGCAGTTGGAGAGTCTGCTGGAGTGGCTGTTTGCCTGCCACTTCCTGCACGGCGGGGATCTGGGGGATGGTGCTACCTTGCTGGGGCTGGCCGAGGCGGTGGGTTTCTCGCCTGCCGATCTGGTGGGCAGCCTGCAGGGAGACGGAACCCCCTTTTTCGGCGATCAGCCAGAGGCGGCTCGGCAGGGGGTGCCCAGCTTCGTGCTGGGGAAGGGGCGGATCCTCAGCGGTGCCCAGCCCGTGGCGCAGTTGCTTGCCAGCTTGCACCAGGCCGTCGCGGCGATGTCCCGGGCGCAGGCGCGAGTCTTGGTGCCGGCCGAGCGGGTGCCCGCGCCGGGCCAGCGCGTCCTCATCGAGGACTCGGGCAAGAGCCTGGTGCTGTTCAACGTCGATGGCCGTTTCCATGCCATCGATGACGGCTGTCCCCACCAGGGGGCGTCCCTGTGCGGCGGCCGGCTGGAGGGGGAGGTGATCCAGTGCCTTGCCCACGGTCTGCGTTTCAACCTGACGACCGGGTTGCTGCTGAACTCGACCCAGCTCAGGGTGCGCCGCTACCCGGTCGAGCCGGCGGGGGAGGGGTTGTCCATCGTCATCGAGTCCCAGGAGGCCATCCCATGCTCACCCTGACCATGACGGATCGCTTCCAGCGGGTACGGACACTGGCCCCCGGCATGGCGGTCAGCATCACGGTGGCGGCCGCCGCCACCTTCCTGTCGGAGCACTACGGCGCCCCCGTGCTGCTGTTCGCCCTGTTGCTCGGCATGGGGTTGAACTTCCTCAGCGGCGAGGGAAGCTGCAAGGCGGGCATCGAGTTCACGGCGCGAAGCGTCTTGCGCATCGGGGTCGCCCTGCTCGGCATGCGCATCACCCTGGGCCAGATCGCCGAACTCGGCTGGATGCCGGTGCTGCTGGTGGTCACCCTGGTGGTGGTGACCATCAGCCTGTCGGTGGTGGTGGCCAAGGCGATGGGTTTCCAGCGCCTGTTTGGCATGCTGACCGGGGGCGCTACCGCCATCTGTGGTGCCTCCGCCGCCCTGGCCCTGGCTGCCTCCCTGCCGAACCATCCCCAGAAGGAGCGCGCCACCCTGTTCACGGTGATCGGGGTGTCGGTGCTCTCGACGCTCGCGATGATCCTCTACCCCATGATCGCCCGCTTCTTCGAGTTGACGCCGGTGGAGGCGGGGGTCTTTCTCGGTGCCACCATTCACGACGTCGCCCAGGTGGTGGGGGCCGGCTACAGCATGTCCACCGAGACCGGGGACGTGGCCACAGTGGTCAAGCTGATGCGGGTCGCCATGCTGCTGCCGGTGATCCTGGTCGCCGCCATGATCACCCGGATGCAGGGGGCGGATCCCGCGTCCGGCAAGCGGCCGCCCCTGTTGCCCCTGTTTGCGGTCGGCTTCCTGGTGCTGGCCTGCATCAACAGCACAGGCTGGGTGCCCGCCCTGGTTCAGGGGGGGGTCAACGAGCTGTCGCGCTGGTGCCTGGTGATCGCCATCGCCGCCATCGGCATGAAGACCCAGCTCAAGGAGCTGGCGGCGGTCGGCATCAAACCCATCCTGCTGATGGTGGGGGAGACCGCCTTCCTGGTCGCCCTGGTGCTGACCCTGATGCATTGGGGCATCAAGCCTTAGGCATATCAGGAATGTCATGAATGCCGCGAACGTCCGAATAGGCTTCGCTACCCGAACCTACCAACTCAATTGACTGCGTAGGTTCGATTAGCCGCGTAGCGGCGTAATCGGACGATCGCGATACGAGATCAATCAGAAAAACCGCAATAAACGAACGCGCCCCTGTGGCCAACGGACTAGCCAGAGAGCAGAGAGGTAGTTATGAACAAGGTTTACCCCAGCGCCCAGGCCGCTCTTAGCGATCTGGTGCAGGACGACATCACCATCGCCTCGGGGGGCTTCGGCCTGTGCGGCATCCCGGAGCAGCTTATCGAGGCGCTGCAGGAGAGCGGCAAACGCGGCTTCACCATCATCAGCAACAACTGCGGGGTGGACGAGTTCGGCTTGGGGCCTCTGCTCCACAGCCGCCAGATCAAGAAGATGATCTCCTCCTACGTGGGGGGCAACAAGGAGTTCGAGCGCCAGTATCTCGCAGGGGAGCTGGAGCTGGAGTTCACCCCCCAGGGGACGCTGGCCGAGAAGCTTCGCGCCGGCGGTGCCGGTATCCCCGCCTTCTTCACCCGCACCGGCTATGGCACGCTCATCGCCGAGGGCAAGGAGACCCGCGAGTTCGACGGCGAGTGGTATGTGATGGAGCGATCCCTCACCGCGGATCTCGCCATCATCAAGGGCGCCAGGGCCGACAAGGCGGGCAACCTGATGTTCAACAAGACGGCGCGCAACTTCAACCCGCTCTGCGCCAAGGCGGGCCGGGTCTGCGTGGCCGAGGTGGAGGAGATAGTCGAGGTGGGGGAGCTGGCCCCGGACGAGATCCACCTGCCCGGTATCTATGTGCAGCGGCTGGTGCACAACCCCAATCCCGAGAAACGCATCGAAGTGCGCACCGTCATGGAGAAGAAATAAGATGGTTTTGATCCGTGAAGAGAGGGCGCTGTGCATCACCCAGGTGCTGCCGGTGGCTTCCTGTATTCAACATTGCGCGCTGAGGAGTAGATAACATGGCCTGGACCCGTGAAGAGAGGGCGCTGTGCATCACCCAGGAACTGCCGGTGGCTTCCTGTTTTCAACAGCCTGCAGTAAGGAGCTAAGTCATGGCCTGGACCCGTGAAGAGATGGCGCAGCGCGCCGCCAAGGAGCTGCAGGACGGCTTCTATGTGAACCTCGGCATCGGCCTGCCGACCCTGGTGGCCAACTACATCCCGGATGCCATGGAGGTGTGGCTGCAGAGCGAGAACGGCCTGCTCGGCATAGGCCCCTTCCCGAGTGAGGAGGCGCTGGATCCCGATCTCATCAACGCCGGCAAGCAGACCATCACCACCTTGCCCGGCAGCAGCTTCTTCGACAGCGCCGAGAGCTTCGGCATGATCCGCGGTGGCCACATCAACCTGGCGCTGCTCGGGGCCATGCAGGTCTCGGAACGCGGGGATCTCGCGAACTGGATGATCCCCGGCAAGCTGGTCAAGGGGATGGGGGGGGCCATGGATCTGGTGGCCGGGGTCAAGCGGGTGGTGGTGCTGATGGAGCACTGCGCCAAGAACGGTGAGCACAAGATACTGGAGTGGTGCAACCTGCCCCTGACCGGGGTCGGGGTGGTGGATCGCATCATCAGCGATCTCGCCGTGCTGGACGTGACCCCAAGCGGCCTCAAGCTGGTGGAGCTGGCCCCTGGCATCGAATTTGAGCAGTTGCAGGCCGCCACCGGCTGCCGCATCTGCCGCTGAATCGCGTGTGGGCCGACTCGTCGGCCATTTTCACGGCGGAGTGAGGATGCTTGGGCCTGCTCCGCCGCTTTTATGCTCTCCGTGACGGCGCAGATGCTCTGCCTGCTGCCTCTCGCCCCGATAACAGACTGCCATCACCCACCCACTCACTGGACACGCCAGCCCCTTGGCGGACCCCTGTCCTTCACCATGGTCCCTGGCTGAGCCCCGAGAATCCCTGCGCGGATGCCGTCCGACACCCCTTTCGCGCCGCTTGTTCGGCGCCGCCACTCCCTGTCATCAAATGAAAAGTGGCTGACGTTCAATGGCAAGCAAGGGGGTTGGGCTGGCCGTAGAGTCGGTAGCAACAACACAGAGCGCACCCGGGGGAGGAACCCGCAAGGGGAGGAGGCAAACAGAGCGCCCCCTCATCCCCAAGGGAAGCGCCGACACTGGCACAACAGCCAGGCAAGAAGCCAAGCAACAAGCCAGACAATAAAGCCAGACAATAAAGCCAACGGAAACGGCGACTAGACACAGAACAACAAACAACAGATGACGACACTCGGAGAGACTGTAATGGATTACAAGCACACGAGTCATGGTTGCGGTGCCCTGCGCCTCAGCCTGCTGGCGACGGCCATTGCGGCCGTGCTCCTGCCCACCGCTCAGGCGGTCGAGATCGACACGGACAGTGAAGAGTGGTCCGTGCGTTTCGACAACACCGGCAAGTTCAACTACGGCATGCGCACCGAGAGCGCCGACGAGCGGATGCTCGCCACCCCGAACAGCAACGATGGGGACTACAACTTCAAGGATGCCGGCGACACCGTCACCACCCGCTTCGATCTGTTGACCGAGCTGGACGTGGTGAACAAGGGCAATACCGGTTTTCGCATCAGTGCGGCGAGCTGGTACGACTATGCCTATGACGACGTCGGCGCGAGCGACAACCCCTTTTTGAACAACAACGGTGATGCCTCCGGCATCCCGGGCTGGGGCGCCAACCCCGCAAGGTCGACCATGTTTGGCCAGCCGGGGCTGAGCGATTATGCCGATCGCTACTACAACGGCCCCTCCGGCGAGATCCTCGACGCCTTCGTGTTCCACAACATGGAGATAGGTGACGAGTCGCTGCTCGGCGTCAAGATTGGCCAGCACAACATCTTCTGGGGCGAGACCCTACTCAACCCGGTGCACTCCATCAGCTACGGCCAGTCTGGCCTGGATCTCGCCAAGCTCGCGGCGTCCCCGGGCACCGAGGCAAAAGAGCTGTTCATGCCCCGCAAGCAGATCTCCGCCTCCTTCACCCTGAACCCGGAGTGGACCTTCGCCGCCCAGTACTTCTTCGACTGGGACGCGGCCCGTCTGCCGGAGGCCGGCACCTTCTACGGTGGCTCCGATCTGGTGGGCTACGGTGCCCGCGCCTTCCTGCTGGGTCACACCGGTGGCCCCGGCCTCGCCGGGCCGAACGGCACCCTGAGCAACATCCGCCGCGGGACAGACATAGATCCGGGCAAGCACGGTGACTGGGGCTTCATGACCAAGTGGTCCCCCGAGGCGCTGGATGCCACCCTGGGGGCCTACTACCGTCGCACCGCCGACATCCTGCCCCAGGCGGTACTGGACGCCCGTGGTCTGAGCGTCCGCGGGACGAATCCCCTGCCGGCCGGGGCTATTCCCAACCTGCGTAACTCGATTGCCAACACCAGCTATTCCCTGGCCTACGGCGAGGACATCGACATCCTGGGTCTGAGCCTGTCCAAGGACATCGCCGGGGTCAGCGTGGGCAGCGATCTGAACTATCGCCACAACATGCCCCTCTCCAGCATCCCGGCGCTGCTGAGTGCCTCGGGTCCACTCGGGCTGAAACAGGGGCTCGGCGCACTGCCTGCCCGTAATGACAGCACCGGGGTGATCACCGACGACAGCGACGGTTACAGCGCCACCGGCGAGACCCTGCACTGGACCCTCAACGGCCTGATGACCATGGCCGACACCCCGCTGTTCGACGGCGCCGCCCTGCTGGCCGAGCTCTATTACAGCAACCTGCTGAGCCTCAACGATCACAACAAGGCGCTCTACAAGGGCGAGGACAGCTACCAGGGGCTCGACAAGTCGACCACCGACAACTGGGGCCTGGCGGTCAACTTCACCCCGACCTGGTATCAGGTGTTCCCCGGCGTGGACATGAGCATGCCGCTGTCGATCAACCTCGGCCTGGCGGGGGTGTCTCCCGTGCAGGGCGGCGGTGCCAAGGACACCGGCAACTACGCCCTTGGCCTCGGCGCTACCATCTACAACCAGTATTTCGTCGATCTGAAGTACGTGGACTCCTTCGGCAAGTCTGCCGACTGTAACGACGGCGCCACCGATGGCTCCACCCCCAACGCCCTGGATGCGACCCAGCGCAACACCTGTTATGCCGGCGGTTACTCCTCCTTCTCCGGTGGCGGCGCCACCACGGAAGACAGAGGGGCCGTCTACCTGACCCTCAAGACCACTTATTGAGTCAAGCGACCGAGTCGGAGAACAAGATGATGAAACATAAACAGACCATGCTGGCCCTGTCCCTCGCCCTGGCCTTCACCAGTCAGGCCCAGGCGGCCGTCTCCGCCAGCGAAGCGGGCAAGCTGGGCACCAGCCTGACCCAGGTCGGCGCCGATGCCGCGGCCAACGCCGACGGCTCCATCCCCGCCTATACCGGCG
>NZ_CAWMFQ010000302.1:14259-38767 GCF_963866995.1 Aeromonas sp. ZOR0002
GCCCGCCGGCTTCAAGGCCGGTGACAGCATGCGCCCGGATCCTTATGCGGGCGACAAGCCGCAGCTGGTGATCGACGGCAAGAACGTGGCCAAGTACAAGGGTGAGCTGACCGCCACCACCGCCGAGTTGCTGAGCCGCTTCCCGGACTTCAGAGTCGATGTCTACCCGACTCACCGCAGCGTGGCGCTGCCCCAGGCGGTGCTGGACAACACCAGGCAGAACGCCCTGAACGCCAAGACCCTGGAAGGGGGCATGGCGGTGGATCAGGTGCTGCCGGGCATTCCCTTCCCGATCCCGCAGACCGGCGCCGAGGCGATGTGGAACTTCCTGCTGCGCTACCAGGGGGTGAACATCGCCACCAAATACGACTCCTGGAACGTCGATTCCGCCGGGGTAGCGGCGCTCTCCACCACGGGGCAGGCGTTCATCAACTACGCCATCTACGAGGACATGAAGAAGCCCATCGCGGCCAAGGACACCTACTACCAGATGAAGCTCTACTACACCGGGCCCGCCCGCCGAGCCGGTGAAGCCATCATGCTGCGCGATGCCGCCAACCCCCTTGAGCAGCCGCGCAAGGCCTGGCAGTACCTGCCGGGGCAGCGCCGGGTCAAGCTGGCACCGAACCTGGCCTACGATACCCCGAACCCGGGCACCTCGGGCGCCGGCACCTATGACGACGTCTTCGTCTTCAACGGCGCGCTGGATCGCTTCGATTGGAAGCTGGTGGGCAAGCAGGAGATGATAGTTCCCTACAACACCTACAAGCTGACCTATGAGCCCGATGCCCGGGCGCTGACCACCCCGAACTTCCTGTCGCCGGATCACGTGCGCTGGGAGAAGCACAGGGTCTGGGTGGTGGAGGGCAACCTCAAGGCCGGCGAGCGCCACATCTATGCCAAGCGTCGCTTCTATCTGGACGAAGACAGCTGGGTGGCCCTGGCCTCGGATCAGTACGACGCCCGTGGTCAGCTCTATCGCGGCTCCTTCGCCTTCCTGAGCCAGAGCTACGACAAGCAGACCCCGGATGCCACCCCCTTCATGATCTATGACCTGGTGGCGGGGACCTACAACATCAACGGCGTGGTGGGACCCCATGGCGGCATCAAGTACGGCGATTCGCTGTCCAAGGCGAAGTGGTCGCCGGAGTCCCTGGCGGGCGCGGGTATCCGCTAAGCGTTGATGATCTCCACTGACCCCCCTCCCGGCCTCCCCCCTTCGAAAGGGGGAGGAGTGAAGTGCGCCCTCCCCTTGCCAAGGGGAGGGCCGGGGTGGGGTTGTTGCGACCATCCGATGGGTTTTGAAGACAAGGAAGTGGTATGGGTTCATTCAACAAGTTGGCGCCCTGGCTGTGCGGCGCCCTGCTGATGGCAGGGCCCGCGCAGAGCGCGGAGACGATCACGGCGGCGACGGCCTATGTGGACGTGCTGGACTTGCCGGCCAAGCCGAGCGCGCTGGCCAAGCAGAGCCCCTTGCTGGATCTGGCCCGTGCCGGCAGCCGGCTGGTGGCGGTGGGGCAGCGGGGTCACATCCTCTACTCCGACGACGAAGGCAAGGGTTGGCAGCAGGCCAGGGTGCCGGTGAGCTCGGATCTCAATGCCGTCGTCTTCCCCAGTCCCGAGCAGGGCTGGGCCGTGGGGGGGGACGGGGTCATCCTGCACAGCCAGGACGGTGGCGCCAGCTGGCAGAAACAGCTGGATGGCCGCCAGATAGGCGACCTGGTGCTGCAATACTACTCGGCCAAGGCCCAGTCCGAGCCGGACAACGAGCAGTGGGCCGCGTTGGTGGAAGAGGGCCAGCGCCTGGTGGAGGAGGGGGCCGACAAGCCCCTGCTCGACGTCTGGTTCCAAGACGACAGGGTTGGCTACGTGGTCGGGGTGTTCAACCTCATTCTGCGCACCCAGGATGGCGGTCAGCACTGGACGCCGATGCAGGATCGCACCGACAACCCGGATGGGCTGCATCTCAATGCCATCGCCCTGGCCGGGGAGAGCCTCTATCTCGCCGGCGAGCAGGGCTTGCTGCGCAAGTGGGATCCGGGGACGCAGCGCTTCGTCTCACTGCCAAGCCCCTATGACGGCAGCTTCTTCGGCCTCATCGGTCGGCCCGGCGAGCTGCTGGTCTATGGGCTGCGGGGCCATGCCTATCGCAGCACGGATGGCGGCCAGCACTGGGCGAGACTGGCCAGTCCGCTGCCCATCAGCCTCAGCACTGCTATGCAGGGGGCAGATGGCCAGTTCCGCCTCTTTACCCAGGCCGGCCATATGCTGCGGCAACGGGGCAACGAGCCGCTGACTCTGGAACCCCTAGCCGAGCCATCCCCGGTGGCGGGCGCCCTGCTGACGCCCCAGGGCACCCTGGCACTGGTGGGCAGCCGCGGTGTGCGCACCCTGGCGGTGAATTAAGGCGGTCACAAGTATTGCCAAATCAGGCCGTCACCGGATGACGGCCCAATAACGATAACGAGGATCCAGACATGGGCCATGTGAAGCAAGATGCGATGCCGGTGATCCGCGAGCTGGCGCAGTTCGACAGGCGCTCCGGCAACCTGCTGGAGCGGCTGGTGTTCAACCACAGAGCGCTGTTCATGCTAGTGATGACGCTGGCGACCCTGGTGTTTGGCTACATGGCGACGACTCGCCTGGCGTTGGCGCCCAGCTTCGAGAAGATGATCCCCCAGAGCCAGCCCTACATCAAAAACTTCCTGGAGAACCGCCAGTCCCTGCGTGGCCTCGGCAACTCGGTGCGGGTGGTGGTGGAGAACACCCAAGGGGACATCTTCGATCCCGGCTATCTTGGCGTGCTCAAGCGGGTCAATGACGAGCTGTTCCTCACCGAGGGGGTGGACCGCGCCTGGATGAAGTCCCTCTGGAGTCCGGCGGTGCGCTGGACCGAGGTGACCGAGGAGGGCTTCCAGGGCGGCCCCGTGATGCCGGACGCCTATCAGGGCAAGCCCGCCGACATCGAGCAGTTGCGCCAGAACATCAACCGGGCCGGTATCGTCGGCAGCCTGGTGGCGAGCGATTTTAAATCCACCATGCTGATCGTGCCCCTGCTTGACAAGGCATCGGCCACCGGCAAGCCCCTCAACTATCACGAGTTCTCCCAGCGCATCGAGAAGTTGCGCAGCCAGATCGAGTTCGACGGCAAGCCCCACAAGGCGGGAGAGGAGGGGACGGGTCAGTACAAGATCCGGGTCATCGGTTTTGCCAAGCTGGTCGGCGATCTCATCGATGGCCTCATTCAGGTGATCATGTTCTTCGCCCTGGCGGTGGCGACCTCGCTTCTCATCATCTTCCTCTACACCCGCTGCGTGCGCAGCACCCTGCTGGTGGTGGGTTGCTCGCTGATCGCCGTGGTGTGGCAGCTCGGCCTCGTCGCCTGGCTCGGCTACGCCATCGATCCCTATTCGGTGCTGGTGCCCTTCCTCATCTTCGCCATCGGGGTCTCCCACGCGGCCCAGAAGATGAACGGCATCATGCAGGACATCGCCCGCGGCACCCATCGCCTGATCGCCGCGCGCTACACCTTCCGCCGGCTGTTCCTGGCCGGAGTCACGGCGCTGCTCGCCGATGCGGTGGGCTTCGCGGTGCTGATGCTGATCGACATCCCGGTCATTCAGGATCTCGCCATCACCGCCAGCATCGGGGTGGCGGTGCTCATCTTCACCTCCCTGCTGTTGATGCCGGTGGCGCTCTCCTATGTGGGAGTGGGCCACAAGGCGGCCGAGCGGGCGCTGGCCATTGAAAATAACGCCGCCGCCAACCAGGGCTTCGGCAGGCTCTGGACGCTGCTGGACCGCTGCACCGAGCGCAAGTGGGCCACCTTTGTGGTGCTGCTGGGCCTGGCCATGGGGATCGGCGGCTACCTGGTCAGCCTGCACCTCAAGATTGGCGATCTGGACAGCGGCGCACCCGAGCTGCGCGCCGATTCGCGCTACAACAAGGACAACGGCTACATCACCAGCCACTATGCGCTCTCGAGCGATCTGTTCGCGGTGATGATCAAGACGGCGCCGGAGGGGTGTCTCAATTACCAGACCCTGATCCTGGCGGATCGCCTGGGCTGGGAGCTGCAGCAGCATCCCGGGGTGCAGGCCACCAGCTCCCTGGTCAATGCGGTGCGCCAGATCACCGCCGGCACCTATGAGGGCAACCCCAGGCTCGCCAGCATCCAGCGCAACCAGAACGTGTTGAACTACGCGGCCCAGCAGGCCTCGGTCAACAGCCCCGAGCTGTTCAACACCGACTGCTCCCTGATGCCGGTGATCGCCTACCTGAGGGATCACAAGGCCGAGACCCTGAGCGGCGTGGTGGCCATCGCCGAGCGGTTTGCCCGGGAGAACTCGTCGCCGGATCGCCAGTTCCTGCTGGCCGCGGGCTCGGCGGGCATCGAGGCGGCCACCAACCTGGTGGTGCACGAGGCGAACCGCACCATGCTGCTCTACGTCTACCTGGCGGTGACCGTCTTCTGCCTCATCACCTTCCGCAGCTGGCGGGCGACCGTGGTGGCCCTGGTGCCGCTGATGCTCACCTCTGTGCTGTGCGAGGCGCTGATGGTCTTCATGGGGATAGGCGTCAAGGTGGCGACCCTGCCGGTGATTGCGCTCGGGGTCGGCATCGGGGTGGACTACGCGCTCTACCTGCTGAGCGTGCAGTTGCACCATCAACGCCAGGGCATGTCGCTGGTGGAGTCCTATCGCCAGGCCGTGGCCTTCACCGGCCGGGTGGTGGGGCTGGTGGGCATCACCCTGGCCGCCGGCGTGGTGGGCTGGGTCTGGTCCCCCATCAAGTTCCAGGCCGACATGGGCATACTGCTCACCTTCATGTTCCTGTGGAACATGCTGGGGGCCCTGATAGGGGTGCCGGCACTCTCCTACTTCCTGCTGCGCGGCACCCAGCCCGCTCTGGCCGAAGCCGTTGAGAAGGCTGCTGCGCCCCGTGCGAGCGTCGACGCCTCCGCGCCCCAGGGGAGGATGAAGGCGGAACAGCTGCCGGCCGATGTCCGCTAGGGGCGGCAAGCCGAGATGTGAAGAGGGAGGCGACAAGCCTCCCTCTTCTTTTTTGGCGTGATCTGTTGAGGGGCCGGGTTGGATGGCAAAGGGATGCGGGAGTGTCGCGCTGCTGGCTTTCATGGCATCCCACTCGTTTCGCTGTCGATGGCGAGTGCCCCACATGATGGAAAGCGGAATGCAAAGAGGGAGGCCGCAGCCTCCCTCTTTAATTCAACGTCTGGCGAAGGAATGGGGTCTAGCCGTAGGCAAGGCTGGTGTGCGCGCTCTGGGTCACCTTGGGCACGCCCTTGTGGCGGGAGCGCCAGGTGGCGGGCGGCATGCCGAACTGGGCGTTGAACCAGCGGGTGAAGGAGCTCGGCATGGAGTAACCCAGCATGTCGGCGATGTGGCCCAGCGAATAGCCGGAGTTTTGCAGATAACGCATCACCAGATCCCGGCGCACGTCGTTGACCAGCTCGCTGAAAGTGGCACCGCTCTCCTCCAGATGGCGCTGCAGGGTGCGCACGTTCATGCCCAGGGTGCGGGCTATCTGCTCTATGGTGGCGCGCCCCATGGGCAGCAGCAGGTAGATGGCCTTGCGCACGTCAGTCATCAGGGATTGCTGGGTCTCCACCAGCAGGGTGTCGAGGTACTGGCGCGCATGGCGGGCCATGGCCTGGTTGGCCAGGGGGTTGGGGATGTCCAGATCCGCTGACTGACAGACGATGCCGTTGAACTCGCTGCCAAATTCCAGCTTGCAGCCGAACAGCCGCTTGTGGATGGAGAGATCCGCCGGCGCGTCATGGGTGAAGTTGACGCTGATGGGATGCCAGTTCGCCCCGACCCCGACCTGGGCCGCGCAGAAGCGATACATGACGCCGACAGCAAGCTCGGTGGCCTGGCGCGAGGGCATGGGGGCGTCGGTGATGATCTCCTCGCGAATGATCACCGCCTTGCCCGCCTCCTCGATGAAGATGGCCAGGGCGTTATTGAACAGATGGATGTATTGCACCATCACCTGCAAGCCCTCGCGCAGGTTGGGCTGATAGCTCAGCAGCAGGCTCACCTCGCCAAAGTCCGACAGCTGGCGATGCTCCGCCATGCGCAGCCCCAGGCTCTGGCAGTCGCCGGTGCGGGCGGTGAGCTCCAGCAAGTTGATGATGGTGGAGACCGGGATGCGCTGATTGGGCACATCCAGAATGGAGGCACTGAGGCCGGCTTGCGACAACAGGTGGGGGGTATTGAGGCCCAGTTGGCGGGCGACATCGAGGTAGTTGGTGAGGGTAGCGGCTCTGGCAAGAAGGGTCATGATGCAGTTCCCATGGCGACAGCTCATCTGCTGCTTGTTAACCGTTTTTTATCATTTTGCTTACATCATGGGAAGGCTTATTAACCTATCTGTTAGTCGCAGATCCCAGGGGGTGAGCTCGCTCACAGTCCGCTTCCGATGGCATCCAGGCCCAGCGATCGCCGCCTTGTCCGGCCGAGTCTCTGTCGCAAAAAGACAACTTCATGGCATCCAAGGTAAAGCAGCCGGGGGCCCGGCACCTTACTGTGGTCCCGATGTCATCCGGCCGTCGCCGGAGCGCCTGAACAGGGGAAGATACATGAAGGAATGTCAGCCCGAGGCCACCGTATTGATCGTGCCCGGCCTGCGTGAACACGTGGCGGATCACTGGCAGACCCTGCTCGCCGAGAGGCTTGACAAGGTGGTGACGGTGCCGCCGCTCGCCTCGGACAAGCTCAACTGCCAGGCCAGGGTCGAGGCCATCGAGTCGGCGATCGCCGCCATCGAGGGCCCGGTGATCCTGGTGGCCCACAGCGCCGGGGTGCTGATGGTGGCCCACTGGGCTGCCCAGTACGGCGCTGTCAGTCAGCACAGGATAAAGGGCGCCCTGCTGGTGACGCCACCGGATCTGGATGCCGACTGGCCGTCCCACTATCCCAGCAAGGAGGCCATGGCGGCCGGTGGTTGGCACCCCTTGCCCCGTATGACGCTGCCGTTCCCGAGTCTGGTAGTGCTGAGCCACAACGATCCCCTGGCGAGCACTGCGGCGGTGCGAGCCCTGGCCGGGGAGTGGGGGAGCGAGCTGGTGGATGCCGGGGCGGTGGGACACCTCAATCCGGCGAGCGGATTTGGCCCCTGGCCAGAGGCCGAGGCCTTGCTCGGGCGTCTCGACGCCCGCTAACTCAGATGGCGAGGGGAGACGGCTCCCCTGCGCCCAAACACGAATCGGAAGGAGTCCGTATGGTGAAGACAAGGATCATACCGCCAGCCCAGGGAGCCCATGCTTATCCCTTGCTGATCAAGAGCCTGCTGTTGTCCGGGGTGCGCCATCACCCGGGCCGGGAGATCGTATACGCAGATCGGCTGCGCTACGACTACCGCACCCTCAATCAGCGCATCCACCGCCTCGCCAACCTGTTAACCGCCTCGGGCATTGGACCGGGGGACACGGTGGCCCTGCTGGACTGGGACAGCCACCGCTCCCTCGAGTGCTTCTTCGCGGTACCCATGATAGGCGCCGTGCTGCACACGGTGAATGTGCGCCTGTCGCCGGAGCAGATCGCCTTCACCATGCACCACGCCGAGGATCACCTGGTGCTGCTCCATGACGACTTCCTGCCCATGATGGACTCCATTCAGGAGAAGCTGCCCACGGTGCGCGGTTACATCCGGCTGACCGATGGGGAGTCGCCCTCTACCGGATTGCCCCTGCTCGGGGAGTACGAGACGCTGCTGGCCGGGGCGGACGACCAGTTCGACTTCCCCGACTTCGACGAGGAGTCGGTGGCGACCCTGTTCTACACCACGGGCACCACCGGGGATCCCAAGGGGGTCTACTTCAGTCACCGCCAGCTGGTGCTGCACACCCTCAACGAACTGGGCACCCTGGCGGCCCATGCGGGCCAGTCGCTGCTTTGCTCCGACGACGTCTACATGCCCATCACACCCATGTTCCACGTCCATGCCTGGGGCGTCCCCTATGTGGCGACCATGCTGGGGGTGAAGCAGGTCTACCCGGGGCGCTACGAGCCGAACAAGCTGGTCAAGCTCTATCGCGACGAGGGGGTGAGCTTCTCCCACTGCGTGCCGACCATATTGCAGATGATCCTGGACTGCGAGGAGGCCAGGCAGACCTCGTTCGAGGGCTGGAAGATGCTGCTGGGAGGCAGTGCGCTGCCGCTCGGGCTGGCGACCCAGGCGAGCCAGAAGGGGATACGGGTGCACGCCGGCTACGGCATGTCGGAGACCTGCCCGCTGTTGTGCGTGGTGCACCTCGCTCCCGTGGAGCTGGCGCTGCCCATGGCGGAGCAACTGCCGCTGCGAATCAAGACCGGAAAGCCCATCGGCCTGGTGGACTTGCGCATCGTCGATACCGAGGGCAAGGATCTGCCCCACGACGGTGAGGCCATGGGGGAGATAGTGGTGCGCGCCCCCTGGCTGGCCCAGGGCTACCTGAAGGAGCCCGCCAAGGGGGCTGAGCTGTGGGATGGCGGCTGGCTGCACACCGGGGACGTGGCCTCCATCACCCCGGACGGCACGGTGGAGATCAAGGACCGCATCAAGGACGTGATCAAGACAGGTGGCGAGTGGATAAGCTCGCTGGCGCTGGAGAGCCTCATCAGCGCCCATTGCGGGGTGCATTCGGTGGCCGTAGTGGGGGTGCCGGACGAGCAGTGGGGGGAGCGCCCGTTGGCCCTGGTGGTCGGCAAGGAGGGGACGAACCTGGATCCCCAGGCCATCAAGGCGCACCTGCAGGGGTTCGTCGACAGTGGTCGCATCAATCGCTGGGCCATTCCGCGCCAGATCCGCATAGTGCAGGAGATCCCCAAGACCAGTGTCGGCAAGGTGAACAAGAAGCTGATCCGGGAGCGCGAGTGCCATCCGGCGGTGGAGAACTGAGGGCGCCGTCATAGATCCAGAGGACGGCCTCTCAGTCATCCCCACTGTCTGAGGGGCCTTGTTGGCCGGGCTGCCATGGCTTGACTACGATAACTGAGTTATCACACAAGAGGCGTGCGCCATGAAGAAAAGCCAGGTTCATCTCATCGACGAAGAGGTGGATTTTCCTGCCAATGAACAGCTGGTCTCCACCACGGACCTGCAGGGTGTGATCACCTACGCCAATGATCACTTCTGCCGGGTAGCGGGGTACAGCCGGGCCGAGCTCATCGGCCAGCACCACAACATGGTTCGCCACCCGGACATGCCCAAGGCCGCCTTTGCTGACCTCTGGGGCAAGCTCAAGCAGGGCAAACCCTGGCGCGGCATGGTGAAAAACCGCTGCAAGGATGGGCGTTACTATTGGGTGGATGCTTATGTCACCCCCATCTTCGAGCAGGGGCGGATCAATGGCTACCAGTCGGTCCGCAGTCGCGCCGCGCCGGAGATGAAAGCCGTGGCCGGGCGCACCTATGCCAGATTGAAGAGCGTGGAGCGGGGGGAGCGAAAGGGCGGATTGAGCCTGCGCCCGATGCGCCACGGGCTGGCCATCGTCGGTGTCTTGCTGATGCTGGCGGGGGGAGCCTATCTGATGGGGCCCTGGGGGCCGCTGTTCACCCTGTTGCCCCTCTTGTGGCTGGCCCTGATCTATCGTGACACCCTCATCACTACCCCCCGTTATCTGCGACAGCTCGCGGACGAATATGACAGCCTGACCCGGCTCATCTATTCGGGGGAGGATGCCAGTGCCATTGCCGACTTCCACATCAAGCTGTTGCAGGCCAGGATCCGCACCGTCCTTGGACGAGTGGACGATGCGACCCTCTCCCTGCAGGATCTCGCGGTGCATCTGAAAACAGCCTCCAGCGAGGCGAGCGCCGACATCGCCGAACAGGATGTCCAGACCCAGCAGGTGGCGACGGCCATCACCGAGATGGCGGCGACAGCCCACGAGATTGCCCGCAATATCCTGGAGACGGACAACCAGATAGCTCAGGCCAAGGCGCACTGCCAACACACCGACCAGCAGTTGGAAGATACCCAGCACAGGGTGACGGAGCTGGCCACCCAGGCAGAGCATGCCTTCACGGCCGCCGTGGCACTGGCGGAGGAGTCGGATCGCATCGGTGTGCTGATGAGCGAGATCCAGGGCATTGCGGATCAGACCAATCTGCTGGCGCTCAACGCCGCCATCGAGGCGGCGCGGGCAGGGGAGCAGGGGCGAGGCTTTGCGGTGGTGGCGGACGAGGTACGAACCCTCTCCACGCGCACCCACAAGGCGACCGAGCAGATCCAGAGCAGCATAGGCCAGATCCAGCGTACCTTGAACGGCTGGAAGGGCATGATGCAGCAGAACCTGCAACAGACCCAATCCTGCGTGACCCTGACCCGCCAGGGATCAGAGAGCCTGCATCAGGTGCTGGCGGAAATAGAACGGGTGGTGGACCTCTCGGCCCAGATCTCGACGGCGGCAGAGGAGCAGCAGGCGGTAGTGGAGGACATCAGCCGCAACGTCAACGCCATCTCCCAGCACTCCCACACCAACAGCAACAAGATGCAGGACATGGATGCCTCGAGCGACATCCTGCTCACCAAGGCTCGCCAGCTCAAATCCCTGGGGCAGACCTTCGGGTAAGAGCGGTCAGACTCATGCAATGCAGGAAGGCCACCCCTGGGGTGGCCTTCTTGTTTATTGGTTTCATGGGGGTATCGGCTCTGTGTGCCGGGAGATGAGCCAGTCAGCCGGACTGCTCCGCCAGCGTAATGACGCGGCCACCTTTGTCACAATACATGGCCCTGTCGGCCTGGATGAGCCACTGCTCCGGGCTCCAGTCATGCTGGTAGTGGCTGACGCCGATGCTGATGCCCACCTGCATCGGCTGGTCATTGACCACGAAGGGGGCCTGCATGGCCTGGCGGATCACGGCGGTGACCTCCTCTGCCTGACGGATATCGTAGCCAGGCAGCAGCAGGATGAACTCGTCCCCCGCCAAGCGGGCAAAATAGCACTGGTGGCCGATGGCGTCGTGGATCCGTCGGGCCAGCTGGCAGAGGATGGCATCCCCCTGGCTGTGGCCGAAGTTGTCGTTGATGCGCTTGAAGTCATTGAGATCGCAAAACAGCAGGCAGCCCGGATTGTCGCTTTGCACCTGGTGTTTCAACTGCTCCATCAGGCTCAGGCGATTGGGCAGTCCGGTAAGGGGATCGAGGCGGGCCAGTTGCAGTATCTCCTGCTCTCGCTGTTTGCGCAGGGCCACTTCCTGGTTGAGCCGCTTGTTGCTCATCAGAAGATAGAGGGAGAGCAGCAGGATGAGACCACCAACACCCAGGCTTAGCAGGAACCATGGACGCCAGAAGATCCACTGTTCTGAGGGAACCTGATAGAGGAAACGGGTCAGGGAGACCGGTTTGGCAAGGAGGCCTATCTCCACCAGCTGCTGCATGATGTGAGCGAAGCGATCCGGATTCATATACCCGATCTCCACATAGAGCGGCTGGATCATCTCCTTGCTCATCTGCAACTCGTATTCCATGTGGGCCTGGCTGCGGTTGACGCCATACTCCGTGCGCAGCAGGGCGATGGCTTCCTCGGGGTGGGTGAGGGCATAGCGCCATCCCTTGAGGCTGGCTGCACGAAAACGTGCCACCCGCTCCGGATTGAGCCGCTCCTGTGCCTGGGTGGTGAAGAGAATGTCGCTGTAGAAATCGATGCCGTAGTTGCGAGGGTTGATGACGGACACCGAGATGCCGCGCTCTTCCAGATAGAAGGGCTCATTGCTCAGATAGGCGTTGAAGATGTCTATCCGGCCGGCGATCAGATCGTCGATGTTGACCGAAGTGGGTACCGGGATGAGCTGGCGCTCGTGAAGCCCCTGATAGTAGAGGGTGGCCAGCAGTTCGGCATCCTGATGACCCGGAAACATCATGATCCGTTTGCCACGCATGTCCGCAACGGTGAGAATGCCGCTGTCGCGGCGTGCCAGGAAGATGGAGGGAGAGTGCTGGTAGACGCTGGCCAGCGCCAGCAGCGGCTTGCCCTGGGCGTAGTGGGTCAGCACCTCGGTGTTGCCGACGCCAAAGTCGGCGCGTCCGGCCAGCACCTCCTGAACCGGACTTATTCCCTTGCCACCTGGCCTTATCTCGACATCCAGACCAGCGTCGGCGTAATACCCCTTGGCCTTGGCCATGTGATAGCCCACAAACTGGGGCTGATGCAGCCAGCGCAACTGCAATACCACCTTCTCCGGCAGATCACGTGTCCGTTCACTGGCCTGGAGGGGCGAGAAGCAAGTGATGCCAAGCAACAACAGCCAAAACAGGCATTTTTTCATTCGTGCGATTCTTGTGCTGAGGGTCCATGAAGATGGCCTGCAGGCCTGCATTCAAGTTGTTAACAAATAACATTCTAAAGGGTTATACATGTACCGGATACAATTGCAGCACAAAGATTTCATGGTGATCAACAAGCGTCCGGGCATTGGCATGCACGATGATGCCGGCGAGCCGGGTCTCGTCAATCGGGTCAGAATGGATACCGATCTTGACCTCTATCCGGTCCATCGACTGGACAAGATGACCTCTGGGCTGGTGCTGCTGGCCCGCACCCCCGAAGCGAATCGCGCCCTCAGTATGGCTTTCGCGGCGCGGGAAGTGAGCAAGCAGTATCTGGCCCTCTCCGATCGCAAGCCGAAGAAGAAGCAGGGCTGGGTGAAGGGGGACATGGAGAAAGGGCGAGGCGGCAGCTGGATGCTGAGCCGCACCCAGGATAACCCGGCCATCAGCTGGTTCGACTCCGTTTCGGTGCGCGAGGGGCTGCGTCTTTATCGCATCAAGCCCCGGACCGGCAAGACCCACCAGATCCGGGTGGCCTTGAAGAGCGTGGGAGCCCCCATCCTCGGGGATGAGCGTTACGGCGGCACGGCGGCGGATCGCGGTTATCTGCACGCCTGGCGCCTCGCCTTCACCCTGGCAGGTGAGAGCTTCGATCTCGTCTGTCCGCCCGATGAGGGGGCGCTGTTCCTCCTGCCCGAGTTGCATGCCGCCATCGCGGAGATCTCCGAATGAGCGCTGCAACCGCGAGAGTCCCAGCCCGCGGTTGGATCCTGGCCGACTTCGATGACACCCTGGCGCCGGATGACAGCCATGCGGGGTTGCTGCGTTTCATCTTGCGCCGCCGTCTCTGGCCGCTGCTGCTGTGGCCACTGATGGCGTTCGGTGCCGTGATCTATCTGCTGCCAGGTCAGCGCAGTCGCGGCATTGCACTCATCTGGTGGGCCATCACCCTCGGGCTATCCCCCCTGGCCTGGCGCGCCCTGGTACGGCAGTACAGCCTGACCCGGCCCGGTCTGTATCGGGAGGCGCGAGCCCTCCTGACGGGGGAGGGGTACCGCTGCTGGGTCATCTCCGCCAGTCCCCGCGCCCTGGTCCGTGCCCAGATCCATCGTCAACTGCCAAGGCTCCCTCACCGCATCATCGGCTCGCGGATGGGTTACCGTTTCGGCGGCCTGGTGCCGCGCTTCTATTGCCATGGCAGGCACAAGCTGCTGCCCGAGCTCCTGACCCTGGAGGCCGCACTCACCCTGAGTGACAGCTTGCACGATCTGCCCCTGCTGGCGTTGGGGGAGCAGGCCTGGCTCATCAACCCGCAAAGGACTCGATTGCTAAAAGCGAGGGCGGTGCTGCCCCATATCGAACCCCGTTATTGGTCGCTGTAAGGCAAAGCTGACAGCCTTGCGGGACGCTAACGAGCGCAGTGCAAGGTTGAGGCTGCGACGTCACATTTCATTTACATTTTTTGGCGCGGATCCCCGCCAAACTATCTGAACGCCGCCCCTTCTCATTCCCTGCGCCTGCCACTCTAATGAAACAAGTTGTTAACAATGCCGTGCGGGCTGCCTGTCGAGCCCTTGCGGCGTGAACCGTTTCTTTATCAGTTCATCGCAAGGAGCGCATCATGACCACCCCTTCTTCCCGTACTCACACCATCAACCCCCTTGGCACCGACGGGTTTGAGTTTGTCGAGTACACGGCGCCGGATCTCAAGGGCATTGCGGCCCTCAAGGCGCTGTTCGTCTCACTGGGCTTTGCCGAAGTGGCCAAGCACAGGCACAAGCAGTGCTGGCTCTATCGCCAGGGGGACATCAACTTCGTGGTCAATGCCGAGCCCCACTCCCAGGCGGAGGAGTTTGCCCGGGCCCATGGTCCGAGCGTGTGCGGCATGGCGTTTCGGGTGAGCGATGCCGGCCGTGCCCAGCAGTACGCCATCGGCCAGGGGGCCAAGCCGTTTGTGGGCAAAATAGGCCCCATGGAACTCAACATCCCCGCCATCTACGGCATCGGCGAGAGTACCCTCTCCTTTGTCGATCGCTATGGCGAGCGGGGCTCCATCTATGACGTGGACTTTATCTTCTACCCCGACTGGCAGGCCCGCATGGCCGAGGTGGACGCGGGGCTCTATGAGATCGACCACCTGACCCACAACGTCCATCGCGGCAACATGAACCTCTGGTCGAATTTCTACGAGCGGATCGGCAACTTCCGGGAAATCCGCTACTTCGACATCGAGGGCAAGCTGACCGGACTGCACTCGCGCGCCATGACGGCCCCTTGCGGCAAAATTCGCATTCCCATCAACGAGTCGGCGGACGACAAGTCCCAGATAGAGGAGTACCTGCGCCAGTACAAGGGGGAGGGGATCCAGCACATCGCGCTCGCCTCTGCCGACATCTATCACACCATCCGCACGCTCAGAGGGCGGGGAACCGGCTTCATGCCGACGCCGGACACCTACTACGAGAAGGTGGACAGCCGGGTGGCGGGTCATCAGGAGGATCTGGCGGCGCTGAAAGAGCTGCGCATCCTCATCGACGGCTCGCCGACGAAGGACGGCATTCTGCTGCAGATCTTCACCGATACCGTCATCGGGCCCGTGTTCTTCGAGATCATCCAGCGCAAGGGCAACGAGGGCTTTGGTGAGGGCAACTTCCAGGCATTGTTCGAATCCATCGAGCTGGATCAGATCCGCCGTGGCGTGCTGGACGGATCCACGCAAGGGGAGGTGAACAGTGCCGCGCAGGGCCAGAAAAACGGAGAACCGAGCGATGCGTAACTGGATAAGCTTCCCCCATCGGGAGGGAACCCACTCCCGCCAGGCCCATGCCGATCTGCCGGAGCAGGCCATCTATGAGCGCGAGCTGGGGCGCTCGGGCTTCTTCGGTCCGGCCACCCACATGCACCACAAGCATGCTCCCACCGACTGGGTCAACTGGGAAGGGCCGCTTCGGCCACGGGCGTTTGACTTGAACGATCTGCAGGAGGAGGTGAGCTCCCTCTCCCCCTGGGTGATGCCGGATATTCTCAGCAACCCCCACTGCCGCTACCGCATCTGGCGCCTGCATGAGCCCATGCCGTTTCTGGTGCGAAACGCCGATGGCGACGAGCTCCTGTTCATTCACGAGGGGAGCGGCGAGTTCTACTGCGACTACGGACACCTCATCTTGAGAGATGGCGACTATGTGGTGATCCCCCGTGGCACCATGTGGCGCATCGAGCCCACCGCGCCCCTCTTCATCCTGATGATCGAGGCGACGGAAGACAGTTATCAGCTGCCGGACAAGGGACTGGTGGGCAATCACGCCATCTTCGATCCGGCGGCCCTGGACGTGCCCGCCATCAACGAGCGCTTCCTGGCCCAGCAGGATGAAAACCCCTGGTCGCTGCAGATCAAGCGCCACGATCAGGTCTCGGTCGTCACCTGGCCGTTCAACCCGCTGGATGCACAAGGGTGGCACGGGGACTTGTGCGTGGTGCGCCTCAACTGGCGGGATATCCGCCCGCTGATGAGCCACCGCTACCACCTGCCTCCCTCGGCCCATACCACCTTCGTGGCGAGTCGGTTCGTGGTCTGCACCTTCGTGCCGCGTCCCATCGAGAGTGACCCAGGCGCCCTGCGGGTGCCCTTCTACCACAGCAACGACGACTTCGACGAAGTGCTCTTCTACCACGCCGGGGACTTTTTCAGCCGGGACAACATCAAGCGGGGCATGGTCACCTTCCACCCTGCCGGCTTCACCCATGGTCCCCATCCCAAGGCCTTTGCGGCGGGGCTGGCCCATGCCAAGACCTTCACCGACGAGGTGGCGGTGATGCTCGACACCCGTGATGCCCTGGTCGTCGGCCCGATCTGCGAAGGGGTCGAACACCCCGGTTATGTCACCAGCTGGCAGCGTCCAGAGACGCTCGGCAAATAAGGAATTCGATATGAAACTGGCAACCCTGAACAATGGCAAGCGCGACGGCGCCCTGGTGGTGGTGAGCCGCGATCTGGCGCGCGCCGTCCACGTGACGACCATTGCCCCGACCCTGCAGTCGGCCCTCGACCAGTGGGGCGAAGTGGCGCCGCAATTGGCGAAGGTTTATCAGCGACTCAACGAGGGCGCCTGCCCCGATGCCTTCCCCTTCGATGAGACCGCCTGCCTCTCCCCGCTGCCCCGCGCCTATCAGTGGGTCGATGGCAGTGCCTACGTCAACCACGTGGAGCTGGTGCGCAAGGCCCGCGGCGCCGACATGCCAGAAAGCTTCTGGCACGATCCCCTGATGTATCAGGGAGGCTCTGACAGCTTCCTGCCGCCCCGTGGCCCCATCGTGATGGGCTCCGAGGAGTGGGGCATCGATTTTGAGTCTGAAGTCGCCGTCATCACCGACGACGTGCCCATGGGCACCTGTTCGCAGGGGGCGGCGAGCCACATCAAGCTCTTGATGCTGGTCAACGACGTGAGCCTGCGCAACCTCATCCCCGGGGAGCTTGCCAAGGGCTTTGGCTTCTTCCAGTCCAAGCCCTCCAGCAGCTTCTCGCCGGTGGCCATCACCCCGGACGAGCTGGGGGATGACTGGCGCGATGGCAAGGTCCACCTGCCCCTGGTGACCCACCTCAACGGCGCCCTGTTCGGGCAGCCCGACGCCGGGGTGGACATGACCTTCAACTTTGATGAGCTGATTGCCCATGCCGCCAAGACAAGGCCGCTCGGGGCGGGCTGCATCATCGGCTCGGGCACCGTATCCAACTACGACAGAAGCCGGGGATCCTCCTGCCTTGCCGAGCGGCGGATGCTGGAAATTATCGAGTCAGGTCAAGCCACTACACCCTTTCTGCGCTTTGGTGATACAGTGTCCATCGCGATGCAGGATCGCAACGGGATGAGTCTGTTTGGCACCATTTTGCAGCGGGTCACGCAAGCAACGGCCGAGCGGGCGAGCTAGGAGAGCCCGACCCCTGGAGGGGCGGGCGACACGGCAGGTGGCAGACACCTGCCACCACAGGGACACACTATGCTGCAGTTGTTTGGATATTGGCGCTCATCGGCCAGCTTTCGCGTGCGTTTGGTACTGCAACTCAAGGGGCTCGATTATGAGCAGCACCCGGTCAACTTGCGGCAGGGTGAGCAGAAGGAGAAGGCCTACCGCCGAGTCAATCCCCAGGGGCTGGTGCCGTTTCTCGTGGACGATGACGTGCATCTGGGTCAGTCGGTGGCCATCATGGAGTACCTCGACGAGACCTATCCCGCCTACCCCCTGATGCCCTCCGCCCCCATCGAACGTGCCCGGGTGCGCCAGATCGTCAACATGATCGCCTGTGACACCCACCCCCTCAACAACCTGCGCGTGCTGCACTACCTGGAGCAGGAGTTGGGGCAGAGCAAGATGGCGCGGGATGCCTGGTATCGCCACTGGATAGACGAGACCTTTACCGCGCTGGAGCAGCTTCTCATGACCACCGCCGGCATCTATTGCGTGGGCAACGAGGTCACCCTGGCGGACTGCATGCTGGTGCCCCAGGTCTACAATGCCCGCCGCTTTGACATGACCCTGGATGACTACCCCACCATTGCGCGCATCGTCGCCAACTGCGAGCAGTTGCAGGCCTTTATCAAGGCCGCCCCCGCCAATCAGCCAGATGCCCAGCCCTGAAGCTGTGCAGACCGGGCCAGCGCGTTGGCCCGGTTTGCCGTCTCTTTCCTTGCCCGGGTTATCTTGCTCGCCTCAGGGCGTGCCATTGGCCCCATAGCGTCGAAACCCCGGCCGCTCTTTCAGTCGCTGGTAGTAGTCGCCCACGGCGGGTAGCGACGGGCGATCATAGGGCGTCTCCAGCCAGCGGTTGACTGACAGCCCCATGGGAATGTCTGCCAGCGAGAAGTGCGGACCGGCCACATATCCTCCGGTTGTTTGAAGCTGTCTCTCCAGGATCTCCATGCAGTGAGACCACTGCAGGCAAGCTGCGTGAAGGGCCTGATGGTCTTGATGCTAGGGGGAGCGCCTCACCAACGACAGGAAGGCGTAGCGCCAGGCGGTGTTCAAGTCCGATGCCTGCCAGTCAATCCATTGATCGACCCTGGCCCTGGCTCTCGCCTCGGCGGGATAGAGTGCATTGGCACCATGGCGCGTCGCCAGGTAGCGGATGATGGTGTTCGACTCCCACAGCGTAAAATCCTCATCCTGAATGACGGGCACCATGGCATTGGGGTTGAGCGCCAGAAACGCCGGGGTGTCCGTGGGTTTGAAGCCGGATCCCCACTCCTCCAGCTCGAAGGGGAGGGTCAGCTCGGCGCAGGTCCACAGTACCTTGCGCACATTGATTGACGACGCCTTGCCCAGTATTCGCAACATCTTTTTCGTCCTTGTCCGGGGTGATGGATGGCCTGTTTGTCGCAGACATGCCACTCCCTGTTTGCGTAGCCATCAGGGCCCTGCACTGTCACTGACCGTGCGGGGCCCTGTTTTATTGACTGGCGAGTCAGCCGTGGGTGGTCCTTGGCTGGAAATAGGCGATAAATTTGCCGAGTTTCTCCCCGTCGTAACTCTTCCCCTTCTCCAGCAGCCCGGTGTTGAAGGACTCGAGCAGCCTGCCTTTGGCATCCAGCACGTAGAAGTGGGGGACCCCCAGATACTCGGGATAGGCTTTCAGGAAGGATTCATTCTTGTTCTGCTCGCTGACGTTCACCTTGACCACCACGAAGGTGCGGTTGAGCTGGCCGGCGAGATCGGGTTCCTGGTCCAGAAAGCGGTTCATCTCCTGGCACCAGCTGCACCATTCGCCCCCCACCAGCAGCAGGACTTTCTTGCCCTCGGCACTGGCCTTGGCGGTAGCGGCGGCGAGATCGCGGGCCGGATCCCGCGTCTCGTCATAACCCTGGCTGTAATCGGGCAGGCTCTGACTCCAGAGGTGGTCGCCCGCGCAGGCGGCGCCATTGAAAAGGAGGGTGCCCAGCATCAGGGGCAGTAACAGTCGTTTCATGGTCTCTTCCTTGTGTCGTTATCTTTGCTTCCAGGCGCAGACAATGTGACACGGGGCGTTTCCTGCGCCAAGCCGCAAACAGGGAAGGGGAAGGCAAAAAGCGGGAATGGAATGGCAGAAAACAACAAAGCCCCTCGAGAGGGGCTTTGTATTCAGGTCAGGGGCGATCAGTAACCCTGCTGGTGGACGTCCATCACGGCGCGACCGGAGGGGTCGGCCATCTCCTTGAACTTGGCATCCCATTCGAGCGCGGTCGGGGTGGAGCAGGCGACCGACTTGCCGTAGGGCACGGTGCGGGCGGCGGACTCCAGCGGGAAGTGCTCGTCAAAGATGGCGCGGTAGTAGTACGCCTCCTTGGTGAGCGGGGTATTGACGGGGAAGCGGAAGGCCGCGGCCTCGAACATCTGATCCGTCACCTCTTCCTCGACCATGGCTTTCAGGCTGTCAATCCAGGAGTAGCCCACACCGTCGGAGAACTGCTCCTTCTGACGCCACGCCACTTCGTGGGGCAGCAGATCCTCGAAGGCTTCCCGCAGGATGTGCTTCTCGATCTTGCCCTTGCCGCACATCTTGTCGGCGGGATTGAGGCGCATCGCCACGTCCATGAACTCCTTGTCGAGGAAGGGCACGCGGCCTTCCACGCCCCAGGCGGCCATGGACTTGTTGGCGCGCAGGCAGTCATAGAGGTGCAGGGAGGCGAGCTTGCGCACGTTCTCCTCGTGGAACTCACGGGCGTTGGGGGCCTTGTGGAAGTAGAGGTAGCCGCCGAACAGCTCGTCGGAGCCCTCTCCCGACAGCACCATCTTGATCCCCATCGCCTTGATGTAGCGGGCCATCAGATACATGGGCGTGGAGGCGCGGATGGTGGTGACGTCATAGGTCTCGAGGTGATAGATGACGTCCCGCAGGGCATCCAGTCCTTCCTGCACGGTGAAGTGGATCTGGTGGTGGATGGTGCCCAGGTGATCGGCCACCTTGCGGGCGGCGGCGAGATCCGGCGACCCTTCCAGGCCGACGGCGAAGGAGTGCAGCTGGGGCCACCAGGCTTCGCTCTTGCCATCGTCTTCCACCCGGCGGGCGGCATAGAGCTTGGTGATGGCGGAGATGACGGACGAATCCAGACCACCGGAGAGCAGCACGCCATAGGGCACGTCGCACATCAGCTGGCGCTTGACCGCCGCTTCCAGGGCCGCTTTGAGCTCGGCCTTGTCGCTGACGTTGTGCTCGACCGGTGCGTATTCCATCCAGTCGCGTTTGTACCAAGTTTTAAGCTCGCCATCCTTGCTCCACAGGTAGTGTCCCGGCGGGAAGGTCTCGACGCTCTTGCAGACCGGCACCAGCGCCTTCATCTCGGAGGCGACGTAGAAGTTGCCGTGTTCGTCGCGGCCGGTATAGAGGGGGATGATCCCCATGTGGTCGCGACCAATCAGGTAGGCATCCTGCTCGGCGTCATAGAGGATGAAGGCGAAGATGCCGTTCAGATCGTCCAGAAACGCCGGGCCCTTCTCCTTGTAGAGGGCCAGCAACACTTCACAGTCGGAGTGGGTCTGGAACTGGAAGTCGACCTTGAGGTTCTTCTCCAGCTCCTTGTGGTTGTAGATCTCGCCGTTGACGGCCAATACGTGCGTGCGCTCGGGGTTGTAGAGAGGCTGTGCGCCGTTGCCCGGATCGACGATGGCCAGGCGCTCGTGCACCAGGATGGCCTTGTCGGAGCTGTAGACGCCGGACCAGTCAGGCCCGCGGTGACGCAGTCGCTTGGACATCTCCAGGGCCGATTTGCGCAGGGCAGTGGCGTCGGTCTTGATGTCCAGAATGCCGAAAATAGAACACATTGGCGGTAATCCTCTTGATTTTTATATGAGCCCCCCACGTTTGGGCTCGAAATTCCATTTACATTCCTCGCCAATCACAATGCCTAGCGGAAAACCCTTTTGCAAGCGGGAAAACCGCAGAAAATCATGCCGTAAGCGTCAAGTTGCGCCAGAGGATGGCGGCCGTCCGGCCGCCTGAAGAGAGAGGGTCAGGGTTGACGTGCGCGTCAAGTCGCGGTGGGTTCGAAGATCACATAGAGCTTGCGGCAAGGGGTGAGGGTCTCCCACTGCCCGACAAAACCGGCGGGAATGACGAACTGATCCCCCGGTTTGAGGTGCAGCCGGCCGCCTTGCTCGTCGTGGATCACCGCCTCCCCTTCCAGCATCTGGCAGTATTCGTGTTCGGTATAGTGAACGGCCCAGCAGCCCGGCTCGCAAGCCCAGAAGCCCACGTGAAACTGCTGGCTCGGGTCGGAGTAGTGGTTCCATGCCGTCTGGCTCGGCGTTCCGGCCCTGATGCGCTCGGGGGCGGGCATCATCGGGGTGGGGGAGACAGTGTGCTTGTCCAGCAGGATCCAGTCGTTCAGGCTCTTCATGGTGCGTCCTTGAGTGGCGAAGGAGCATCCTGCTCCCGTTTAGTTTGTTTAACGATGTTGCGCTTACGTTAAACGAAACGGGCCCCCTTTGCCAAGGGGGCCCGTGCAGGCTGAAGGCTACCGGAAGGGCGGCACCCGGGATCAGACGATGTCGATGTCCACCACGGAGTCGAAGATGTGGTTCGGTCGAAACGGCATGCGGTCGATGTCCGCCACCTTGCTCACCCCGGAGAGCACCAGCACCGTCTCGAGACCGGCCTGGAAGCCTGCCAGGATGTCGGTGCGCAGGTTGTCGCCGATGATGATGGTGTCGTCGGAGTGGGCCTCCATCCGGTTGAGGGCCGCGCGAATGATCCAGGCGCTCGGCTTGCCGACATAGAAGGGCTTCTTGCCGGTCATCCGCTCGATGGGGGCACACAGGGCGCCGCAGGCCGGGTACATCAGGGGGCCGTGGGTATCCGGGTTGGTGGCGATGAAGCGGGCCCCCTGATCCACGAACTTGGCGCCCTGCTGCATCATGGTCCAGTTGTAGTTGCGGGTCTCCCCCACCACCACGAAGTCGGGGTCTATGTCGGTGATGGTGAAGCCGGCTTTATAGAGCTCGTGGGTCAGGGCCCCTTCGCCAATCACATAGGCCTTCTTGCCATCCTGGCGCTTGAGAAAGTCGGCGGTGCCCATGGCGGAGGTGTAGAAGCACTCCTCGGGGACCTCTATTCCGGCGGAGCGGAAGCGGTTTTGCAGATCTTTCTGGGTCTGGGCCGGGTAGTTGGTGAGGAACAGGAGCTTGCTGCCCTGCTCCAGCAGGCGGTGGACGAAGCGGTCGGCGCCGGGAATGAGATCGTTGTTGTGCAGGATGACGCCGTCAATGTCACAGATGACGTTTTTCTTCATGAATTCTCCTTGTAGGGCGCAAGAGCGGGGACGGGGCATCCCTCTGTTCGTCTCTTCAATCGGTTATGGTTTTTGTGCCGCCATTATAAGGCCCTTTGATGACAAGTCTCCTCCGGCGGGCCAGATGGGTGCACAATGAAGGCGAAGGGAGGGCGCCGCCCCGGTGGTGCCCGCACGGAGTCTGACGATGGAGCCGTCATCATGGAGCACTTTATTGCCGGCTTGCCCAAGCTGGAACTGCACCTGCATATCGAGGGGACCCTCGAACCCGAGCTGATGTTCGCCCTCGGCCAGCGCAACGGGGTGGCGCTGCCCTGGCCCGATGTCGACAGCCTGCGCGCCGCCTATGAGTTCGACGGCCTGCAATCCTTCCTCGATCTCTACTACCTCGGTGCCAGCGTGCTCATCCACGAACAGGACTTCTTCGACCTCACCTGGGCATATCTCGAGCGCTGCGTTGCCGATCACGTGGTGCACGTGGAGATCTTCTTCGACCCCCAGACCCACACCGCCCGCGGCGTGCCCTTTGCCACCGTGTTGGGGGGCATCGAGCGGGCGCTACAGGCTGGGGAAGCAGCCTTTGGCATCAGCTGGCGGCTCATCATGAGCTTCCTGCGCCACCTGAGTGAAGAGGCGGCATTCGCCACCCTGGCAGAGGCCATGCCGCACCTTGCACGCCTGCACGGGGTCGGCCTCGATTCGGGGGAGCGGGGCAACCCGCCCAGCAAGTTCGCCCGGGTCTTCGCTCGCTGCCGCGAGCTGGGGCTGCCGGTGGTGGCCCACGCCGGCGAGGAGGGACCTGCGGACTACATCTGGCAGGCGATCCGGGAGCTCGGGGTGCAGCGCATCGATCACGGGGTGCGCTGCGTCGAGGATCCCGCGCTGCTGAGCTATCTTGCCGACACACGGCTGCCCCTCACCGTCTGCCCCCTCTCCAACGTGCGGCTCAGGGTGTTTGACCAGATGGCCCACCACAATGTGCTGAGGCTGCTGGAGCAGGGGCTCTGCGTCACCGTGAACTCCGACGATCCCGCCTATTTCGGGGGATACCTGGGGGCCAACTTTCAGGCCCTGGCCGACGGGCTTGGCGCCAGTCAGGAGCAGCTGTGCCGCCTCAGTCTCAATGCCGTGGAGGCGAGCTGGCTGAGCCTCGCGGACAAGATGCGTCTGACCCGGGACATTCGCCTCCATGCCGCCCTGCACGGGGTGAGCCTGCACTGAGCAGGCCGCCTTGCACACCTTGAATGGAGGAGGCCCGCCATGGCTGGCGGGCCTCTTTGTGCCATCGTTGGGCGGGTATCAACCCACCCGCACCAGATACTTTTCTCCTTGTCCCTCCTGCTTGACGCGGGTGAGCAGGGCGGGCAGGGCGTCGAAGTCGCCCACCACCAGCGGCGGCAGGGTCAGCTCGCCGCTCGCCATCTGCGCCATCATGGCGACACCGGCCACCACCAGGCGGCTCCACTGTTTGTCCGAGCCAAAGGCGTGCTGGGCGCCGAGGGCAATCTCGTGCAACGAGTGGCAATGGCTAAAGGCGGGCAGCGGGTTGCGCGCGATGCGCCCGAGCACCGTCACCATGTGGCCGTAATAGCCAAGGGCAGGCAGCAAGGCTTCTGCCTGCTGGCTGGAGACCAGATCGATGATCCCCTCGAAGGGTTCACCGCCGTTGGCGGCCTGCAACTGGGCCAGCCAGTCGGGATCCCGATAGTCCGCCACCCCCTGCACGCCTAGCTGTTTGAGCCACTGGTGGTGGCGCGGGCTGGCGCTGGCAAAGACGCGGGCCCCCTGCTTAAGGGCAAGTTGCACCGCGAAGCGGCCGACACTGCTGCCAGCCCCCGTGATGAGCAGGGCCTCCCCGTGCAGGTGAGGCAGCTTGGCCAGCGCCTGCCAGGCGGTGAGGCCGGGGCAGGGGAGCGCGGCGGCCGCCTCGTCGCTCAGGGCATGGGGCACCGGCATCAGGGCGCGAGCCGGCACCAGGG